>JAGQJJ010001463.1 GCA_020430675.1 Myxococcales bacterium | reverse complement strand
GCGTGTCGGCAGGGCGCCGAGGTCTGTCGCAATGGCGTGCTCGTCTGTGAGGGTGCCGTCGCGGGGACGCCAGAGGTCTGCAACAATATCGACGACGATTGCGACGGGATGGTCGACGACAGCCCGACCGACGTCGGTCGCGTCTGCGGGACCTCGGAAGGTGCTTGCTCGCCCGGAACGACCATTTGCCAGAACGGCGCGCCGGTCTGCTCGGGTCAGGTCACCGGGAGCAACGAGGTCTGCAACGGCATCGACGACGACTGCGACGGCGTGATCGACGACAACGTGACCGATGGTGGCGCGGCATGTGGTCCCTCGGGTGGCGCGTGTCGACGCGGGACCATGACCTGCCAAGCGGGTGCGCTCGTCTGCACCGGCGGCGTAGGTCCGCAGCCCGAGGTCTGCGACGGCCGGACGAACGATTGCGACACTCGGATCGACGAGGACTTCGATCTCCGGACGGACCCGAACAACTGCGGCGCCTGTGGGAACGTGTGCAGCCTTCCGCATGCCATCTCCACATGTCAGCCGAGCGGGATGAGCGGCGCCTGCGTGA
>JAGQJJ010001462.1 GCA_020430675.1 Myxococcales bacterium | reverse complement strand
CAGCCGCCGCGCACGATGCGCTGGGTGGCGTCCCGCGGGCCGACGGGGTCGGTGAGCGGACCGGGTGGGTAGGCGGCGTAGCCGTCCTGAACGAATTCGGACACGTTGCCCGCCATGTTCTGGCAGCCGAAGGGTGAGGCGCCCGGCGCGAAGGCCGTCACCGGCGAGGGGTAGTAGAAGCCGTCCTCTTCGCCGCACCGATTGAGCAGGGCTGGGCCCGGCGGCTGGTTGCCCCACGGGTAAGCTCGGCCGTCGGTGCCCCGCGCGGCGTACTCCCACTCGGCCTCGGTCGGCAGCCGCATGCCCGCCCACTCGCACCAGGCGACGGCGTCGTTCCAGTTCACCCCGAACATGGCGGTGTCGGGCCCGGCCTCGAACTGGGGGACAGGGAACTCCTCGTAGGTGACCTGCAGCGCGTTTGGGACCGGGCGGATGCGCACGAACAGGCGCAGATCGGGGAGCGGATGCTGCGTGTCGAAGCAGAACGGGATGTACTCGTCGCACTGGAGCTCGTACTTCCCGATGAAGAACCCGCGCGTGATGCGCGCGCGGACTG
>JAGQJJ010001461.1 GCA_020430675.1 Myxococcales bacterium | reverse complement strand
TGCCCAATCGCGGACAATCCGTTGCAAAATACTGCGCCGACCAGAGTGGTCGGCGCAGGTAAGGAGATATAATTGACAGCGCTTCAATCTTCAGTCCGTATTCTGATCCAATGTCGTCTCTGCCGGTCGGTCACGCAAGGAAAGCACTTGTACTATCGTTAACCCCGTTAGGTCCGCAATCTGTTCGGGTGCAAAGCCCTGTGCCAACATCGTCAGCGCGATCTGTTGCGCACGTAGATTGCTGCCTTCTTCACGGCCTTCTTCACGGCCTTCTTCACGGCCTTCTTCACGCATCAATGCCTTTTCCCGTTCGATGGCGGTAAGAAACATACTTTTGACCTCCTCTTTACTTCTAATCACCTCGGTCAACGCCCCATATTGCTCTTCGTCAATTCTACCATAGAGCGCCAACTGTTTCAACCAGTTGAGAAAAAGATAGATGGCCTCGCGATCTGGCTCTTCGTCGTAGAGTGTCAGGAGGAGTTCTTCGAGGAGCGAGAGATTGTAATACGCTTCGACAATAAAAAGTGCCGAAATGAGATTACGCATTCCCAGCA
>JAGQJJ010001460.1 GCA_020430675.1 Myxococcales bacterium | reverse complement strand
CGGTGCTCGATCGCGAGGCCCGGGCCGTACTCGGCGCGGGCGTTGCCCCAGTGCACGTCGCCCGTGCAGTACGGCACGTGGACGATCGTCCAGTCCGCGAACTCGCCCGCGTCGTCGAAGATGCCGCCGAGGACCCCGCTGTCGAGGTAGCCGGTGAAGGTCGACAGCTGGCCGACCTCCTCGCTGAAGAGCGAGCCCGCGCTCGAGCACGTCGAGGCATCCCAGCAGGCGCCGCCGCCCTGGAAGTCGATGATGACGCGGTGCGGGTCGCCGCCCCGGACGAAGAACCGGTAGTCGGTGCCGCGCGAGCAGATGGTGTCGCCGCCCGGCTCGATCGCGATCCAGGTGCTCGCGGGCGGGCGGCCAGGGAGCCCGTCCGTGTAGGTGGGCTCGGCCTCCTCGCAGGCGGTGAAGGCGATCAGGGCGACGACGGCGACGGCGATGCGCATGCGGTGGTCCTACGACTCGGGGGGCGGGATGGATCGGCCAGGGGGAAAACCGGAGGCGGCCATCGTACCCTCTGCGAGGTGCCGACGCCCGAGCCGACGACCCCGATC
>JAGQJJ010001459.1 GCA_020430675.1 Myxococcales bacterium | reverse complement strand
GGCGTAGGTCTTTGTCGCCGTTCGATTGTCGGCTGCGAGAACGGACGGCCCGTGGCTTGTACGCCCGGATTGCCCAGTCCCGAGGTCTGCAACGATCTCGACGATGATTGCGATGGTGTGGTCGACGAGGGCTGCGACGAAGACGGGGACGGATTCTGTGCCGCGGATGCGGTGATTCTCGGCCGTCCGGCCGTATGCGTCTACCCCGAGCTCGACTGCGACGATGAGAGCCGCCTGCGGAATCCGGGGAGCCCAGAGCTGTGCGACGATCAGATCGACAACGACTGCGACGACCGCATCGACGTCCTCGACATTCAAGGATGCGAACACATCACCACGACCATCGAAGACGCCGACGGGGTGGTGGTGGTGAACCACGGCGAAAGCAGGGAGCTTCGGGCCGTGCTGAGCCCGGCCCGTCTCGACATCGAGCGTCGATGGTCGGTGATCGAAGCCACTCCCGAAACGGACTGCGCCCTCGACGACCTCACCCTGAGCGAAGCGCGCGAGCTCGAAGACTCGTCCTTTCGCACGGCTCGCATCGTGGACCTTCCGGA
>JAGQJJ010001458.1 GCA_020430675.1 Myxococcales bacterium | reverse complement strand
TCCTCATCGTCGCCGCCGTGGGGCTCGGGGTGGCCCACGTCATGGCCCGCCGCAAGACGGGCTACCTGCTGGCCGCCTCGGACCAGACCGCCGGCGCTCTGGCCGACATCGCCCGGCGGGTGGCCGGTGAGATCGGCGGCGGCGGCTTCCAGGAGTTCGTCACCCTGACGGGCCACGCCCGCTGCGATCAACCGCTCATGTCGCCCCTGGGCGAGCGCCCCTGCCTGTACTACCGCGCCACCGTCACCCGCCAGTACGAGGAGGAGTACGAGGAGCGCGACAGCCAGGGCAACGTGCGCCGCCGCACCCGCCGGGGCAGCGAGACCATGTCCAGCCAGAGCGAGCACGTGGACTTCCTGCTGGTGGACGATCCCGGCGACATCGACGTGCGCCTGCACGGGGCCGACTTCGACGGTCTGGTGAAGACGGTGGACCGCTTCGACCCCCAAGGCGGGTTCGGCGGCGGCACCCTCAGCTATGGCCGCTTCAGCATGCAGGTGGGCGGCATGGGCCGCGGCCGCCGCACCCTGGGCTTCCAGTACACCGAGCACATCCTGC
>JAGQJJ010001457.1 GCA_020430675.1 Myxococcales bacterium | reverse complement strand
TTCACCCAGGATAACGATATGGCCTATCGCATCGGCAAACGCTTTTTTCTGCCGGTGCTGACCCATCACACCAAATTAAAAGAACGCGAGGCCTTCCTGGAAAATTTCCGGGAGGGGCGCTTCAACATCCTGGTGACCTCGAAGGTGCTCAACGAAGGGGTGGACGTGCCGGAAGCCAATGTGGCGATCATCGTTTCCGGCAGCGGGAGCGTGCGCGAGCATGTGCAGCGCCTGGGGCGCATCCTGCGTGCCCGCCCCGGGAAGGAAGCGATGCTTTATGAACTGGTGAGCAAGGATACCGGGGAACATTTCATCAATCAGCGGCGGAGGAAGCACGATGCTTACCAGGGACCTGGTTCGCTTTAGGGTCTACCGCAGCCGGATCATTCCCCGGCTGGTGGATCCGGCTGACGCGGAACTATTGGCAGTGGCCGGCGAACTGCTGGAGATATTCAAAGCGGCGCAGGGCCAGACCCGCAGTGAGCTGCTGGCCAGCACTGCTTTGATCATCGAAAGCAGCCCGGTGGAGGCGGTGATCAGCCGCGGGCTGGAAAAGCT
>JAGQJJ010001456.1 GCA_020430675.1 Myxococcales bacterium | reverse complement strand
CTCGACGTGCTGCTCGTCCTCGGCCTGTGGGAGCGGGTCGAGCTCGGGGTCGACCTGCCGGTGCACTACGCCGGCGGCAGCGGCATCGAAGAGGACGGCGTCGCGTTCGGCGATATCCGGCTGTTGACCAAGTTCCGCCTCGTCGGCCTCGAGAAGGACTCCGGCGCCGGCGTCGCCATCGCGGTGCCGGTCTCGTTCCCCTCGGGCGACGCCGACAAGTACGTCGGCGGCGGCCAGGTCATCGCCAACCCCAAGCTCATCCTCGAAGCCCGGGGCGCCGGGGTGCAGTTCGCCGCCAACGGCGGCGTGCGCATCCGCCCCGAAGAGCAGCAGGTCGAGGGCAACCTCGAGCTCGGCACCGAGGTCACCTACGGCGCCATGCTCGGCGTCCACCTCGGCAGCGAAGACGTCGTCGCCATCGGCGAGGCGTTCGGCGCCGCGGCGATCACCGACATCCGGGCCGACAGCCGCTCGAACCCGCTCGAGGCGCTCGTCGGGCTGCGCACCCTCACCCTCCCCGGCGCTGTTATCACCGTCGGCGGCGGCGTCGGCATCATCG
>JAGQJJ010001455.1 GCA_020430675.1 Myxococcales bacterium | reverse complement strand
CGGCGAAACGAGTCCGCCCATCCACCTGTCCGCCGCTGGGGGGGCGAATCCGGCGCTGGCGGCGCCGGATCCGGGCCAGGAATCGGTGCTGGCGTCAGCGCTGCAGACGGTCGCACGCTATCTGCGGCTCGGCTTCGTGCACATCCTGCCCGGTGGCCTGGATCACATCCTGTTCGTGCTCGGCATGTTCCTGCTCAGTCGGCGCCTGCGTCCGCTGCTCTATCAGGTCACCGCCTTCACCGTCGCCCACAGCATCACCCTGGCACTGGCGTCGCTCGGCTACGTCGCGCTGCCCGGCAGCGTGGTCGAACCCTTGATCGCCGCGTCCATCGTGTACGTGGCGGTCGAGAACATCGTCAGCCCCGAGCTGCGACCCTGGCGTCTGTACGTGGTGTTCGCCTTTGGGCTCCTGCACGGGCTGGGTTTCGCGGACGTGCTGGGCACGCTCGGATTGCCACCGGGCGAGCTGCTGCTGGCCCTCATTGGCTTCAACATCGGTGTCGAGCTCGGCCAGATCGCGGTGCTTGCGATCGCCACGGCCGTGGTGTTGATGCTGCCA
>JAGQJJ010001454.1 GCA_020430675.1 Myxococcales bacterium | reverse complement strand
GTCACTGGGACGTGGACCGCGTGTCGCAGAACGGCTGCGAGTATGCCTGCGTGCCCAGCAATGAGGGCGTCGAAGCCTGTGATCAGCTCGACAATGACTGCAACGGGGTGGTGGACGATCCCTTTGACTTGCAGCGCGATCCGCTGCACTGCGGCGCGTGCGACAACGTCTGCGCCTTCGAGAATGGCCGTCCGGGCTGCGTCGCCGGGCGCTGCGCGCTGGCCGGCTGCGCGGCGGGTTTTGTCGACGCCGATGGGGATCCGGCCAACGGTTGCGAGCTGCGCTGCACGCCGACGCCCGATCCCACCGAGGTCTGCGACACGGTCGACAATGACTGCGATGGTTCGACCGATGAGGGCTTCGACCTGGCCAATGACGAGGCCAACTGCGGCGCCTGCGGCGTGTTGTGCAATCCGGCGAACGCGACCGGGCAATGCCGTGGCGGCCGCTGCTTCGTGTCGGCCTGCGCGCCGGGCTTCATCGACCTGGACCGCGGCGTGCAGAACGGCTGCGAGTATGCCTGCGTCGAGTCCGAGGATGGCATCGAGGTCTGCAATACC
>JAGQJJ010000144.1 GCA_020430675.1 Myxococcales bacterium | reverse complement strand
CGCCGGTTCGGTGTTCATCGGCATCGCCATCGCGCTGGGCGGTGACGTCGGTCTCTTCGTCGACGCGCCGTCGGTCCTGATCGTCGGCGGCGGCACGCTGGCGACCATGTTCATCCGCTATCCGCTGCGCTCGCTCTTCACCGTCTTCACCGTCGTCAAGAACGTCTTCTTCACCACGCCGCGGGATCAGTCCGAGGTCATCACGCAGTTCATCCAGCTCTCGCAGATCGCCCGCAAGGAGGGGTTGCTGGCGCTGGAGCGCGTGCAGTTTGAAGATCCGTTTCTGGCCAAAGGCATCAACTACTGCGTCGACGGCGCCGAGGGGCATCAGATCGAGTCGATCCTGATGAAGGAGATTCAGTTCCTCAAGGCGCGGCATCAGGCCGGGCAGGACATGCTCAAGGCCATCAACCAGTCGGCGCCGGCGTTTGGCATGATCGGCACGCTGATCGGCCTGGTGAACATGCTGGCCAACATGGATGACCCGAAGAGCATCGGGCCCGCGATGGCGGTGGCCATCCTCACCACGCTGTACGGCGCGGTGGCGGCGAACCTGTTCGCCACGCCGATGGCCGACAAGCTGGCGCTCTATAGCAGCCGCGAGGTGGATCTGAAGCTGCTGATGGTCGAGGGCATCCTCGGCCTCAAGCGCGGCGAGAACCCCCGCATGCTCGAAGAGACGCTGCATACCTTCCTGTCGCCGGCTGACCGCGAAGCGCTCAAGTCGGCGTCTTGACCCGCGAGGCAGGGCATGGCCGCGGAGGATGACGGCGAGCAGCGGGTCGAATACGCGGAGGAAGAGGTCTGCCCTGAGGGCGCGCCGGAGTGGGTGGTCACTTTTGGTGACATGATGTCACTGCTACTCACCTTCTTCATCCTGCTGCTCTCGTTTGCCACGATGGACGTGATGCGCTTCAAGGAGCTGGCGGGCACCATCAAGCAGGGTTTTGGCCTGAAGGTCATCGAGAAGACGGTGGTGGTGCCGAAGGCGCAGAGCCTGATCCGCCTTCAGCCGAAGATCGACTTCAACGCCCGCCAGATCATGGAGCGCCTGCGCCGCAAGCTGGATCCGTCCTCGCCGACGCGGCGGACGGCCAAGGTGACGATCGAGCTGTTTCAGGTCTATCAGGGCGTGGTGGTGCTGTTTCCGGCCGATGAAATCTTCGAGCCCGGCACCGATCGCATCCGCCCGGCGGCGCGGCCGTTGATTTTGACCGTGGCCGGTGAGCTGCGCGAGCAGAACGCCCTGCGCGCGGCCGAGCCCGAGGCGCTGCCACCGCTGGAGTTGTCGGTTGAGGTGCGCAGCCCGGAAGGCGCGCCGCGGGCAGCGCTGTTTGCCGATGTCTGGTCACTGACCGCGGCGCAGGCGGTGGCGGTGGCGCGCTTGCTGCGCTCGGAGGGTGAGGTGCCTGCCGGCGAGGTGCGCGCCATCGGCCGTGGGCCGGCGCCGCCGACGCCGCGCCCGGGCACGTTGACCCCGCCGGCGACCGGCTCGACGGTGGAGTTCATCTTCGTCTCGCAGCCCATGAAGCCGAAGGACTGAGCGATGGCCGAGCTCGACGCCGAGGGCGCGGCTGTCGCCGAGGCCGCTGAGAGCGCGGCCGAGCCGGGGCCGGCGCCGCTGGAAGAGGAGCAGAAATGTGAAGAGGGCGCGCCCGAGTGGGTGGTGACCTTCGGCGACATGATGTCGCTGCTGCTGACGTTCTTCATCTTGCTGCTCTCGTTCGCAAACCTGGAAGTCATCAAATACAAAGTGCTTTCGGGTTCGATCATGCGTGCGTTCGGCGTGCAGGAGGTCACTCCGGTCTTCACGCGACCGCAGTACACCAACGTGGTCGCGACCGAGTTTTCGACCGAGTTCAATACGCAGACCGTGCTCGATGGCCTCAAGCGCGTGCAGGAGGCAGAGAAGACGCGCACGCCGTCGGGGCGGGTCGACATCGAGGTGTTCGAGGATTACCGGGGCGTGGTCATCTCGATCGGCGAGGAGCATATGTTCGAGCCGGGGCGGGCCGATCTGCGCCTGGCCGTGTGGCCTTTTCTCGATGATGTGCTGGGCGTCGCCGAGAGCAATCAGGCGCAGATTCAGGTCGAGGCGCATACCGACAGCACCCCGATTCATTCGGCGCAGTTCCCGACCAATGACCACCTGTCGGCGGCGCGCGCGGTGGCGGTGATTCGCTATTTTCTGGGCACGCACCCCGATTTTCCCGCGTGGAGGCTTGAGGCGGTGCCGGCCGGGGCGACGCGACCGCGGTGGCCGAACGTCACCGAAGCAGGGCGCGAGAAGAACCGCCGGGTCGAGCTGGTTTTCTACCGCGCGCCACGCGAGTATCACCCGCAATAAGCGACCCGGGTGACCGGGAGGGTGCATGGCCGACAAACCCGAACGGCGCCGCAGCGCCGCGTGGTACGGCAAGCTGGATCGCGACGGGTTCATCCACCGAAGCTGGATGAAGAGTCAGGGCCTGCCCGATGAGGCGTTCGACGGGCGGCCCATCATCGGCATCTGCAATACCTGGTCGGAGCTGACGCCGTGCAACGCGCACCTGCGCGGGCTGGCCGAGCGCGTGCGTGCCGGTGTGTGGGCCGCCGGCGGCGTGCCGGTCGAGTTTCCGGCCATGTCGCTCGGCGAGACGCAGATGCGGCCGACGGCGATGCTTTTCCGCAACCTGCTGGCGATGGAGGTCGAGGAGTCGATCCGCGGCAACCCGATCGACGGCGTGGTGCTGCTCGGCGGGTGCGACAAGACGACGCCTGGCCAGGTGATGGGCGCGTGCAGCGCGGGGTTGCCGGCGATCGTGCTGTCGTCGGGGCCGATGCTGAACGGCAAGTACCGCGGGCGCGACCTGGGGTCGGGCACCGATGTCTGGCGGCTGAGCGAAGCGGTGCGCGCGGGCGAGCTGTCGATCGAGGGGTTTCTGGCCGCCGAGCGCGGGATGTCGCGCAGCGCGGGCACCTGCATGACGATGGGCACGGCGTCGACGATGGCGTGTCTGGTGGAAGCGATGGGGCTGGCGCTGCCGGGCAATGGAACGCTGCCCGCAGTTGACGGGCGCCGGGCCGCGCTGGCCCACGCGACGGGACGACGCATCGTGGAGATGGTGCGCGGCGACGTGACGCCGGCGCAGCTGCTGGGGCGTGCGGCGTTTGAGAACGCGATCGTCACCCTGGCGGCCATCGGCGGCTCGACCAATGCGGTGTTGCATCTTCTGGCCATCGCCGGGCGGCTGGGCGTGCCGCTGACGCTCGATGACTTCGCGCGGCTCGGGCGCGGCGTGCCGCTGCTGGTCGATCTGATGCCGGCCGGGCGCTATCTGATGGAGGACTTCGACTACGCGGGCGGCCTGGGCGCGGTGCTGTGCATGATGGGTGACCGGCTGCACCTCGCGGCGCCGACGGTGACCGGGCGCACGTTGGGCGAGAACGTCGCCGGGGCCGAGGTCTTTGATGCGCGGGTCATTCGCTCACTCGATTCACCGCTGATCGCCGACGCCGGCATCGCGGTCCTGCGCGGCAATCTTTGTCCGGATGGGGCCATCCTCAAGCCGGCGGCGGCGACGTCGAGGCTCTTGCGCCATCGCGGGGCGGCGCTGGTCTTCGACAGCATCGAGGACTTCAAGGCGCGCATCGAGGATCCGGCGCTGCCGGTGACGCCCGAGACGGTGATGGTGCTGCGCGGCTGTGGACCACGGGGCTACCCGGGCATGCCCGAGGTGGGCAATATGCCCCTGCCGCCGAAGCTGCTGGCGGCGGGGGTGACCGATATGGTGCGGGTCAGCGACGCGCGGATGAGCGGCACCGCGTTTGGCACCGTGGTGCTGCATGTCGCGCCCGAGTCGGCGGCGGGCGGGCCGCTCGCGCTGGTGCAGACGGGCGATCCCATCGCGCTCGATGCCTTCGCCGGTACGCTGACGCTCGATGTGGATGCCGCTGACTTGAACCGGCGGCGCGCAAATTGGAGGCCGCCCGCAGCCTCGTCCGCGCGGGGCTGGGCGCGGCTTTACACCGATCATGTCTTGCAGGCCGATCGCGGCGTTGACCTCGACTTTCTGGTCGGCGCCAGCGGCGGGGCCGTGCCGCGGGAGAGCCATTGATGGGCCCGTTTGCCAACTACCCCAGCCTGGCCGGGCGCGCGGTGTTCTGATCACCGGCGGCGGCTCGGGCATCGGCGCGGCGCTGGTGGAGGCGTTCGCCCGGCAGGGCGCGCGGGTGGGATTTGTCGACATCGCTCAGGCGCCGAGCGAAGCGCTGGTGGAAGGACTGGCCGGTGAAGTGGCGACGCCGCCGTTTTTTCTGCCGGTCGACGTCCGCGACATCGCCGCGTTGCAGGATGCCGTCGGCCAGGTCTCGGCGCGCTTCGGCCCGATTCGGGTGCTGGTGAACAACGCCGCGCTCGATGAGCGGCATTGCTGGGACGAGCTGACGGTCGCGCAATGGGATGATCTGCAGGCCATCAACCTGCGCCCGCATCTGTTCACGGTACAGGCGGTGGCCGAGACGATGGCGATGGCCGGCGGGGGGTCGATCATCCAGCTCGGCTCCAACTGCGCGCTGCTGGGACTGACCGGCTATCCAGCGTATGTGGCGGCCAAGGCGGGCATCGTCGGGCTCAGCCGTGCCCTGGCGCGCGAGCTGGGGCCGCGCCAGATTCGCGTGAACGCGCTGGTGCCCGGCTGGGTGATGACCGAGCGCCAGATCGAGAGGTGGCTGACGCCCAAGGCCGAGCGCGCGCTGCTCGAAGCGCAGAGCCTCAAAGAGAAGCTTCAGCCCGAAGACATCGCGCGGTTGGCGCTGTTTCTGGCGGCCGACGACAGTCGCCTCATCACCGGCCAGGCGATCGTGATCGACGCGGGGCGAACGTGAGCGCGGCGCTGATCGGCATCGATTGGGGCACGAGCCGCGTGCGGGCGCTGCTGCTCGCATCTGACGGCGCGGTGCTCGAACGGCGCGAGAGCGACGAGGGGTTGCTGCGCGTGCCGCCGAGCGGCTTTCCGGGGGTGTGCGCGCAACTGACCCGCGGATGGCCGACGCGGCCGCGGTTGCTGGCCGGCATGGTGGGCAGCGCGCATGGCTGGTGCGACGCGGGTTACCTGGACTGCCCGGCCGACGCCGTGGCTTTGGCCGGCGCGCTGGTGCCGGTCGACGCGGCGACCTGGATCGTGCCCGGCCTGCGCGCGACCTCGCCGGCCGGGCAACCCGATGTGATGCGCGGCGAAGAGACGCAGCTCGTCGGTCTCGATCGACGTGACGGCGCGGTCTGCCTGCCGGGCACGCACGCCAAATGGGCCTCGCTGGCGGCCGGGCGCGTCACCGGCTTCGCGACGGCGATGACAGGCGAGGTGCATGCGCTGTGTCGCGAGCACTCGCTGCTCGGTCGCTTCATGCAGGGCGAGCCGCTGCCAGCCCGGGCCGAGGCGGCTTTTGCGCGCGGCGTGGCGCATGGCAAACGGCCCGGTGGACTGCTGCACCATCTGTTCGCCGCGCGGTCGCTGACGCTGACCGGCGCGCTGGCCCCGGCCGAGGTCGCGGCGTGGCTGTCGGGCCTGCTCATCGGCCATGAAGTGCGCGCGCTGGCACCCGCGGGGCAGATCACGCTGGTCGGTGCACCGGCGCTGACCGAACGCTATGCCGCGGCACTGGACCAACTCGGGCGAAAGGCCGACTGCGTCGACGGTGTGCAAGCCGCGGCGGCGGGCCTCACCCGCATCGCCAGGGCCGCCGGCCTGTTTGGTGAACGCGGGCGATGAGGCTGGCCGAAACGCTGGCGCGTTGCCCGTTGATCGCCATCCTGCGCGGCGCACGGCCGGACGAGGTGGTGACCATCGGCGCGGCGCTGCTCGACGCGGGCTTCTTGGCCATCGAGGTGCCGCTCAACTCGCCCGAGCCGCTCGCCAGCATCACGGCGCTGGCCGATGCGTTTGGCGACCGCGCGCTCATCGGCGCCGGCACGGTGCTCGCGCCGGTGGAGGTCGACGCGGTGGTCGACGCGGGCGGGCGCTTCATCGTCGCGCCCGATACACACCTCGCGGTCATCGAGCGCAGCAAGGCGTACGGCCTGGACTGCGCGCCGGGCTGCCTGACGCCGACCGAGTGCTTTGCCGCGCTGCGGGCCGGGGCCGACGCGCTCAAGCTGTTTCCGGCGCGAGCGATCCGCCCGACGGTGGTCTCTGCGCTTCGCGCCGTGCTGCCCACCGAGGTGCCCCTGATCGCGGTCGGCGGCATCGAGCCCGACGCGATGGCCGATTGGTGGCGGGCCGGCGTGCGCGGCTTCGGGCTCGGCAGCGCGCTGTATCAACCGGGCATGGCCGTCGACGAGGTCGCCCGGCGCGCCCGCCTGTTTGTCGAATCCATCAGCAATTTCGATGATTGACTCGGTCATCCATCAGAAAATCGAATGCGTGCTCGCCGCCGGCGACGCCCTGGGCGAGGGGCCGCTCTGGTCGGCGCGCGAGGGCGCGCTGTACCGGGTCGACATCGTCGGCCGCCGTGTGCATCGCTTCTGCCCGAGCGAGGGCGCCCAGACGAGCTGGTCGTTGCCCGCCCGCCCGACCGCGCTCGCGGAACGCGCCGCGGGCGGGCTGCTGGTGGCCTTCGACTGCGGCCTGGCCCACTTCGATCCCGCGACCGGCGCCTTCACGCCGCAGATCGCCGTCGAGCCGGATCGGCCCGGCAACCGCTGCAATGATGGCCGCTGCGGGCCGCGTGGGCGCTTCTTCATCGGCACGATGGACGACGGGGAGAAGGCCTCTACCGGCGGTCTGCATCGCTACGACCCCGACGGCGCGCTGACCCGCCTGCTCGATGGCATGGGCATCGCCAATACGCTGGCCTGGAGCCCCGACGGCGGCACCTTCTATTTCGCCGACTCGCTGACCGCCGAGATCCGCGCCTTCCCCTTCGATGTGGATGACGGCGTGCTCGGCCCCGGCCGCCTGTTTGCATCCACCGCCGCCGAGGGCTGTGCGCCCGATGGCTCGGCGATGGACGCCGACGGCTGCCTCTGGAACGCGCAGTGGGGCGGGGCCCGCGTGGTGCGCTATCGGCCCGATGGGCGAGTCGACCGCGTGGTGCGCCTGCCGGTGGCCCACCCGACGAGCTGCGCGTTCGGCGGACCGCGCCTCGACGTGCTGTTTGTCACCTCGGCGGCGGTCGGTCTCAAGGCCGGGCAACGCGCTCGACAACCCCTGGCCGGTGGTGTATTCGCCTTCGAGCCGGGGGTGCGCGGCCTGCCCGTGCCGGCGTTTGCCGACGCGCCCGCCCCGTCACTGCCGGAGCGCTCATGAACGCGGTCACCGTCGTCAGCTTTATCGCCGCCACCGCCGCCGTGGCGCTGGCCACCTGGCTGTTCGTGCGCCGCATGCGCCGCGCCGATGATCCGACGGTCGAGTTCTTCACCGGCGGGCGCGCGCTGGCCTGGCCGGTGGTCGCCGGTTCGCTCTTGTTGACCAACCTGTCGACCGAGCAGCTCGTGGGGCTCAACGGCGCGGTGTTCAAGGATGGCAACCTGGTCGGCGTCGCCTGGGAGGCGCTGGCCGCCTTTGCCATGATCGCGACCGCGTTGCTGTTTCTGCCGCGCTACCTGCGCAGCGGCTTTACCACGACGCCCGCGTTCCTGGAGCAACGCTTCGATCGCCCGACGCGGCTGCTGGTTTCGGCGTTGTTCCTGTTCGGCTATGTGACCGTGCTGCTGCCGGTGGTGCTCTATACCGGCTCGCTGGCGATCAAGACGATGTTCCAGCTCGACGTGCCGCTGGCGGCCGTCGTGTGGGGCATCGGGCTCTTGGGCAGCGCCTATGCCATCTTCGGCGGCCTGAAGGCGGTGGCGGTCAGCGACACGTTCAACGGCATCGGCCTGCTCATCGGCGGCCTGGCCATCCCCGCGCTGGGGCTCGCGGCGCTGGGCGAGGGCTCGATCACCGCCGGCATCTCGACGCTGGTGCACGCGCGGCCCGAGTCGCTGGCCGTGCTGACCACGCTCGACAAGAAGGGCGGCCCGGTCTCGGTGCCGTGGCCCACCCTGCTGACCGGCATGATGTTCATCCAGGTCTTCTACT
>JAGQJJ010001453.1 GCA_020430675.1 Myxococcales bacterium | reverse complement strand
GGTAAGGGAAAGTCGAACATCGACTCAAAGCGACGAGTAAATGCCTGGTCGAGAGTTTCTTTCTGGTTGGAGGCCAGAATGGCCACGCCATCAAACGTTTCGATGCGCTGCAGCAGAAAGGAAACTTCCTGGTTGGCGTACCGATCATGGGCGTCCCGGGTTTCGCTGCGCTTGCCAAAGAGGGCATCTGCCTCGTCAAAAAAGAGGATCCAGCCCTTGTACTGGGCCTGATCGAAAACGCGGGCCAGGTTTTTTTCGGTCTCGCCGATATATTTGGAGACAACCAGGGACAGGTCAACCTTGAAGACCGGTCGGTCTGTCGCTTTACCCAGCAAACAGGCGGTCATCGTCTTGCCGGTGCCCGGCGGTCCGTAAAACAGGGAGCGATAGCCGGGACGCAGACGGGCGGCCATGCCCCACTCGTATAGTAGCGTCGGGCCATGTTGCAACCAGGTTTCAATCTCGTCAACCTGGGCCCGCGTGCCTGGATGCAACACGAGGCTATCCCAATCCAGCTCAGTCTCAATATGGCGGGCGGGGAAATCCGCCCCAAAAGCCGG
>JAGQJJ010001452.1 GCA_020430675.1 Myxococcales bacterium | reverse complement strand
CTTCGTGCCGCAGGAGCGGGCGCTGTTCCCGAAGATGACGGTGCGCGAGAACCTGCGCATGGGCGGCTTCTCGCTCGCCGACAAGGCCGGCCTCGAAAAGCGCATCGATGCCATCGAGGAGCGCTTCCCGATCCTGCGCGAGCGCCGCGACCAGCACGCCGGCACCATGTCCGGCGGCCAGCAGCAGACGCTCGCCATGGCCCGCACGATGATCCTCAAGCCCGAGATCGTCATGCTCGACGAGCCGTCGCTCGGCCTCGCGCCGAAGATCGTCGCCGAGGTGTTCGGCATCATGCGGCTGATGGCGGAGGAGGGGATCACCATCCTTCTCGTCGAGCAGAACGCGTTGATGGGGCTGCAGCATGCCGACTGGGGCGTGGTGCTCGATCTCGGCCGGACGCTGTTCGAGGGACCGGCGTCCGAAGTCCTCGGCGACCCGCGCATCCGCGACCTCTATCTCGGCGGCAGGAAGGCGGCCTGATGGCGGACGTCATCCAGATCGTCGTCCTCGGACTCGCCCTCGGCGGGGTCTACGCGCTGATGGGGGCGGGCCTCAGCCT
>JAGQJJ010001451.1 GCA_020430675.1 Myxococcales bacterium | reverse complement strand
CGCGGTCTGCAGCTCGAGCATCGCGGTCGGCCCCACCCGCCCCTGGTTGAGCACCTGATGGACGAAGTCGGGGATGCGCCGCGCGACGACGCCAGGGTCGAGGCCGCGCCAATCGCCGCCATCCAGCGCAGCGAGCGGCAGGAACATGACCTCGGGGTCGGCGAATTCGTCGTGGGCTTCGCTGCGTTCGCTCATGCGACAAGTGTCGGAGGATCGAGGATCATCCGGGTGGCCAGGAGAACTCGCGACCAGCGAGGACGTGCACGTGAAGATGGAAGACCGTCTGCCCGGCGCCCCTGCCGTTGTTGACGACGACCCGCGAGCCGCCGTCGTCGACGCCAAGGTCGCGCGCGACCTTGGCCGCGATGAGCAACAGATGTCCGAGAACGGCGGCGTCCTCGGGCGTGGCGTCGCCCAGCTTCGCGATCTCCCGCTTCGGAACGACGAGGAAGTGCGTCGGTGCTTGCGGATCGACGTCGTGGAACGCGATGCAATGATCGTCGTCGTGCAGGAGCTTCGCAGGGATCTCCCCGCGGAGGATGCGCGCGAACACGTTCGACG
>JAGQJJ010001450.1 GCA_020430675.1 Myxococcales bacterium | reverse complement strand
TGGGTCTACGCCGTCTTCAAGGACGCCTCGGGCCTCGCCAGCAAGTCGCGGGTGGTCATCGCCGGCATCAACGTCGGCCAGATCGACAGCGTGGAGCTGGCGGGCGACCAGGCGAAGGTCTGGATCAAGGTCAACACGCCGCTGAAGAGCGACGCGCGGGTGGCCAAGAAGCAGGCGAGCCTGCTGGGTGAGTACTACCTGCAGCTCACGCCGGGCTACACCGGCACGCCCCTCAAGGACGGCGACGCCATCCCCAACATCGACTACGACGTCGCCCCGGCCGACCTGATCAACGAGCTGAAGGGCATCACGAAGAACGTCGAGGAGATCACCGCCAGCATCAAGAAGGTGGTCTCGGGCAAGGAGGGCGAGGAGCGGCTGGTGGCCATCCTGGCCAACATCGACAAGACGGTCGCCGAGGTGAAGCGGGCCGTCGTCGACAACGGCCCCAAGGTCGACCAGGTGGTGGACAACGTGGTCCTCGTCACGAAGGAGGCCCGCTCCTTCGTGAAGGACTTCCGCACCGACGCCCGCAAGATCATGGCGGACGCCAAGGCCGTGG
>JAGQJJ010001449.1 GCA_020430675.1 Myxococcales bacterium | reverse complement strand
GGCGACGCGACCCACCTGGAGACCGCCTGCACCGCGCCCTCGGGCTACGTCGCGAGCAGCACGGACTGCGACGACACCTCGGCGACGGTCCACCCGAACGCCCCCGAGCTCTGCGACGGCCGCGACAACGACTGCGACGACAGCATTCCCGCCGACGAGGCGGATGCCGACGGCGACGGCTACAGCGGCGAGGAGGGGGACTGCGACGACGGCGACGCGGCCATCAACCCCGACGCGGTGGAGATCTGCGACGGGGAGGACAACGACTTCGACGGCCGGATCGACGAGGCCCTCGCCGACGATCCGTACATCGGCGTGGCCTGTCAGGTCGGCTTCGGCCGGTGCGCCACCCCCTCGGTCACCGGCTGCGTGCAGGACGAGCCCACCTGCTTGACCGAGGTCGAGCTGGGCGAAGCGATGGACGAGATCTGCAACGAGCTCGACGACGACTGCGATGGCCTGACCGACGAGGGCGTGGGCGAGCCGGTGATGGCCCGGGCGCTCGCCCCGGGCCGCAACCCGGTGCTGGCGCGGCGCGAAGACGGCTACCTGATGGCCTGGAT
>JAGQJJ010001448.1 GCA_020430675.1 Myxococcales bacterium | reverse complement strand
GACGCTTGTCGTGACAAGCCTTCTGGCGCTCGGTCATGGTGCGGCGGATGCTTCCATGTTTGCTGTCGCAAGCGACCTTCTGGGGTGGCGGAGTGATGGCGCCGCGCTTTCGCCGGTCGACCGCACCATCATTCTCGACATTCGCCTGCCCCGCCTGGCGCTCGGCATTCTGGTCGGCGCATCGCTGGCGGTCTCGGGCGCGGTCATGCAGGGCCTGTTCCGCAACCCGCTCGCCGATCCCGGCATTGTCGGCGTTTCCGCCGGTGCCGGGCTCGGTGCGATCTCGCTGATTGTTCTTGGGGGCAGCGCGCTCGCGCCCCTTGTCGGGCTTTTCGGCATCTATGCCGTGCCGTTCGGCGCCTTCATTGGCGGGCTTGTCACGACCTTTCTCCTCTATCGCGTGGCGACGCGTGGCGGGCGAACCTCGGTCGCTACCATGCTGCTCGCCGGCATTGCGCTTGGCGCGCTGGCCGGCGCGGCGAGCGGCCTGCTGGTCTATGCCGCCGACGACCGGCAATTGCGCGACCTGACCTTCTGGGGGCTGGGTTCGCTCGCCGGCGCGA
>JAGQJJ010001447.1 GCA_020430675.1 Myxococcales bacterium | reverse complement strand
GCCAACGACGGCTTCGGCACGGCCATGGCCGGCGGCGACTTCGACGGCGACGGCGCCGCCGACCTGGCGGTGGGCGTGCCCGGGTTCCAGTCGGCCAACGGCGATCCGGTCGGCGGCATCATCATCTACTACGGCAGCGGCAACGCCGGCCCCGCCGCGCAGGTCGTGCAGCGCATCGAAGGCGTGGCCACCTCGGGCCTCGGCGGCATGCTGGCCGCGGCCGACTTCGACGGCGACGGCATCGACGACCTGATCACCGGCGAGCGCAACGGCGTGGTGAAGGTCTGGTGGGGCGTGCCTCTGCCCGGCCGCGTCGGCGACAGCGGCTTCCACACCATCGGCCAGCCGATCGCCGGGCTCAGCCAGATCGTCGCGCTCGGCGACGTCGACGGCGACGAGGCCGAAGACGTCGCCCTCGTGGGCCAGCGCGTTGAACCCTGCCCGGGCGGCAACGGCGACGCCGGCGGCGTTTTCATCGCGCCCGGCACAATGCCCCGCCCGGCGGCCCCGGCGCAGCCGGTCCCACTCGCGCCGCGCACCTTGACCAATGATGTCTGCGACTGC
>JAGQJJ010001446.1 GCA_020430675.1 Myxococcales bacterium | reverse complement strand
TCTGCGATCAGGTGCTGGCCGAGAACGCCCGGCGCGAGGCGGCCGGCGAGCGGCTGCTCTACGTCGTCTTCGACCAGGTCTACCGGATGCTGGTCTTCGGCGATCAGGCCCACGTCACGCCCGTGGGCGTCGCGCCGGCCATGGCGAAGTACACGATCTTCTGCGACGCCATCAGCAAGTGCTTCGCGGCCACGGGGCTGCGGGTGGGCTGGGTGGTGGCGCCCCCGGTGGTGGCCGATCGGCTGCGGGCCCTGCTGACGCATATGGGCGCCTGGGCCCCGCGCCCCGAGCAGGTGGCGGTGGCGCGCCTGCTGCGCGATGGCCCCGCGATGGACCGCTACCTCACCGGGTTCAAGGCCGCCGTGCGGGCGCGCCTCGACGTGATTCATGAAGCGTTTGAAGGGTTTGCGGCCGAGGGGCTGCCCGTGAAGGCCATCGCCCCCGAGGGGGCCATGTACCTGAGCGTCTACCTGGGCATCGAGGACCGCCTGGGCGGCGAGGACGCCGTGCGGGAGCACCTGCTGGCGGCGGCGGGCTGCGCGGTGCTGCCCTTCAGCGTCTTCG
>JAGQJJ010001445.1 GCA_020430675.1 Myxococcales bacterium | reverse complement strand
CTCGCGATCGGCGAGACCTGCTCGGGCGGACCGCTCGCGCTGGCGCCTCGTACCGACTGCGACGACGGCATGTCCTCGATCAACCCGAGCGGCACTGAGCAATGCGATCCGGAGATGCGTGACGAGGACTGCGACGGGACCGCGAACCCGGTCTCACTCTGTGAGTGCACCAACGGCCAGCTTCGCCCCTGCCCGCTGCCCGGCGTGTGCGGGACGAGCTCGCAGACCTGCATGAACGGCGCCTGGGGAAGCTGCGGCGTCTCTCCCTCGAACGAGACGTGCAACGGGCTCGACGACGACTGCGATGGCATGACCGATGACGAGCCCGACGCCACGACGAGCTGCGGAAGCGTGGCCCATACGACCTTCGCGTGCGCATCGCCGAGCTGCGAGATCGCCTCCTGCGACATGGGCTGGGGCGCATGCGATAGCAGCGTGGGAAATGGCTGCGAGACCTCACTCGATACGACGAGCCACTGCGGCGCGTGCAACGCCTACTGCCTGCCTGGCGCGAGCTGCACGCCGAGCGGCTGCCGCCCCGGGCTCGTCTGGGCCCGGAAGTTC
>JAGQJJ010001444.1 GCA_020430675.1 Myxococcales bacterium | reverse complement strand
AGGATCCGCAGAAGGCCTTCGACAAGTGGAAGGCGAAGTTCAAGGACGCCGCGAAGGACCTGACCAAGCGCTACGACAAGATGACCGGCAACGGGGTCGAGGGCGGGAACACGCAGGCGGAGCTCAGCAAGGCGTTCCGCGGCTGGGAGGATCTCAAGGCCGACCTGAGCCAGGACATCGCCAGCAATGAGCGGTTTGGCGCTGCGCTCGAGGAGATCCGCAAGAACCTCGACGAGGTCGAGAAGGCGCTCGAGGATATCGACAAGGACGAG
Source organism: Myxococcales bacterium (assembly GCA_020430675.1). The sequence goes on along the minus strand of JAGQJJ010001444.1, from coordinate 294 downwards.
AACTTGGTCATCAACAAGTTCTATAAGGAAGGCGAAGAGGGCGAAGAGAGCGGCGAAGAGGGCGGCGAAGGCGGCGAAGGCGGCGAAGGCGACGGTGGCGACGGCGGCGACGAGGAGGGCGAGTAGCCGCCTCGGCGCGCGAGTTCGGCCTTATTACGGCGAAAAATTCCGCTCTGGGTCGGCGCCCGTGCATCCGCGCGACCAACCGGCCCTGCGGCATGGGCTCTGGCTCACACGACAGGCTCGATCTGCGCCTGGCCTTGTCGACATCGCCGACAAATTGCAGTAACCATC
>JAGQJJ010000143.1 GCA_020430675.1 Myxococcales bacterium | reverse complement strand
CAGGATGCCGCGGTGGAAATGAGCGGCCAGTTCAAAACTGTGGCCGTCAGCCTCATGAAAATTTCCAACGATTTGCGCTGGATGAACAGCGGCCCCATTGCCGGCCTGGGTGAAATCGCGCTCGAAGCGCTGCAGCCGGGTTCAAGCATCATGCCGGGCAAGATCAACCCGGTCATCCCCGAGGCGACCTGCATGGTGGCGGCCCAGATCATCGGAAACGACGCGGCGATCACCATCGGCGGTCAGGCGGGCAACTTCCAGCTCAACGTGATGCTGCCGGTCATCGCGCATAACCTGTGCGAGTCGCTTGAGATCGCCGGCAACGTCTCGCGGCTGCTGGCCGATCGGGCCATCGCCACTTTCAGCGTCAACGCGGCCGACATGGCGGCGCTGCTGGGCAAGAACCCCATCCTGGTCACCGCGCTCAACCGCGTCATCGGCTATGACCTGGGCGCCAAGATCGCCAAGGCGGCCTATGCGCAGAAGCGTTCGCTCAAGGATGTGGCCCTTGAGATGACCGATCTGACGGCCGAACAGCTCGATGAGCTGCTCGATCCGCGGGCGCTGACCGAGGGCGGCATTCACGAGTAAGATGCATGGGCCGGATGCGTCCGGCGGGCATGGGTGCGTGGGAGATGCGCCCATCGCCACTCTCCACCGGAGGAGCCGTCCATGCGTCGAACCCTTGCCTTCAGTGCTCTGCTGAGCCTCTGCCCCGCCTCCGCCCTGGCCTGCGGAGGCTTGTTCTGCAATAACACCCAGCCCGTCAATCAGGCCGCCGAGCGCATCCTGTTTGCCGTCGACGGCGGCACGGTGCACATGCATGTGCGCATCAGCTATCAGGGGCCGCCGACCGAGTTCGGCTGGCTCTTGCCCGTGCCGCCCGATGTGGAGACCGGGCTGTCGTCGGAGGAGCTGTTTGCGGCCCTCGACCGCAATTTTGCCCCCATCTTTCAGCTTCAGACCGAGTTTGAAGGCTGTGATGATGTCTTCGCTCGGGGCGCCGATGCGGGCGCGTTTGCCGGCGGCGAAGGCGAGGGTGAGGGCGAAGGCGAGGGCGAGCCGGGCGTGCAGGTGCTCTCGCGCGAGCCGCTCGGGCCGTTCGATCGCACGATTCTGATCGCCGACAACGTGCAGGTGCTGCGCGACTGGCTCGATGAGAATGAGTACCAGATCCCGGCGGCGACCGATGAAAAGCTGGCGCCGTACATCGAGCGCGGGCAGGCGTTTGTGGCGCTCAAGCTGTTGCCCGGCGCCAACGCGGGCGATATTCTGCCGCTGCGGCTGAGCTTTACGAGCCCGGCGCCGGCCATCCCCATCGTGCCCACCTCGGTCGCGGCCAACCCCGATATGGGCATCATCGTGCAGGTCCTGGGTTCGGGGCGCGCGATCCCGGCCAATTACCGGCATGTGCAGATCAATGAGGCGGCCATCGATTGGGCCAATAGCGGACAGAACTATCCCGACGTGGTCAGTCAGGCCGCCGACGAGGCCGAGGGCAAGGCGTTTGCCACCGACTATGCCGGGCCGCACTTCAACTTCCAGCTCCCGATGTTTGACGAGCGCACCCTTGACCAGGCGCTGGCCGCCGAGGACGCCCTCATGCTGCTCGAGACGTTGGGCGTGTACGACGGGTTCGGCCCGCTCGACGCCGATCTGCAGCGCATCCTGGCCACCGGCATCTTCCCGCCGGCCGATCTGCCGCTGAACGACTATCTCTCGTGCGCTTATTGCTATGAAGACGCGGCGGTCGAGATCGACGCCGAGGCGCTCGTCGCGCATCTGCGCGAGGAGTACAACGCGCCGCGCGAGGCGCTCAACGCGCTGTTTGCCGAGAATGACTACCTGACCCGGCTGTACTCGACCATGAGCCCGGCCGAGATGGATCTGGACCCCGAGTTTGCCTTCAACCCGGACCTGAGCGACGTCGAGCAGCGGCGGCTGGCGACGCAGTATGTGCGCTGCGACGACGACGGCGCGTTTCGGTATGACGTGGCGCGCATCGAGACGCCGAGCGGGCTGGTCATCCAGCTCGTCGACGGTCAGAACCCGAACCTGATCGCTCGCCAGAACGGCGAGACCGTGCGCGGCCAAGACGTGCCCGGGGCACGCATCATCGAACGGCAATTGACCGCCGGGCAGCCCGAGGTCGAGGCCGACCGCACCGGTGAGATCGCGGCGATGAACCCGGTCGGCCAGACCGGAGGCGGCGCGGGCTGCGACTGTGACGCCACCGACGGCGCGCCGGCCACGTTTGGCCTGTCGCTGCTGCTGCTGCTCGGTCTGCGGCGCCGCCGACGCTGATCAAGGCGGGAACCCCGCGGGCGCGGCGGGGTCAGTCGGGTGTCGTCACCAGGAGATGCCCGATGCGCCGACCTTCCTCTCGCTCGCTGCTCTTCGTCTGCCTCGCCCTGCCCCTCGCCGCCCGCGCCGCGCCCGCGCCGCGGGCCCTTCAAGACATGGAAGTCGTGCACGATGACCGCCTGGTGCGCGGCGCGCCCGGGGCGGCCCTGGTCACGCTGCGCGCGGCCTACGACTGGGGCGACCGCAAGCCGCTGGCCGAGACGCGCGTCACGGCGACGCTGCAAGGCCCGAAAGGCGCAATGTGGCGCCTGGGCGAGGCCCGCACCGACGCCGCCGGCCATGCGCCGCTGACCTTCCGGGTGCCCGCGGTGCCGCCCGGGCGCTACACCCTTCACTTCATGGCAAGTTCGCCGCTTGGCGAGGATGACGTCGCCCGCCCGATCGAGGTGGTCGACGCGCTGCACCTGCACCTGCGCACCGATCGCGGGCGCTATCGGCCTGGCCAGCGCCTGCAATGGCGGGTGACCGCTTTGGGTCAGGTCGACGCGCGGCCGCGGGCGACCACGGTCACGCTCACGTTGCGCGATCCGCGCGGCACGCAGCTCTGGCGCGGGCAGCCGTTGACCGATGGCACGGGCATGATCGCGGGCGACTACCCCCTGGGCCCCGACGCGGCGTTGGGCAAGTACACCTTGGTCGCCGAAGCTGACGGCGCGTCGAACATCGTCGAGTTTGTCGTCGCCAGCTATCAGCTGCCCGCGTTCACCGTCGACGTCGAGCCGCTCGATGGGCCGAAGGACGGGCCGCTCAAGGCGCGCGTCATCGCGCGTTATCCGCACGGCGAGCCGGTGAGCGGTGGGGTCGAGGTGCAGGCCGGGGTGACGAAGCTGCGCGGCCAGCTCGACGCCGATGGCCGCTTCGAGCTGAGCGTGCCGCGGCCGGCAAGCGACGCCGCGCTCTCGGTGCGCGCCGAGGTCGTCGACGGGGCGAACCGCACCGAGCGCGGCGATCTGGTCGTGCCGGCGGGCGCCGATTCGCTGACCATCGCGGTGGTGCCCGAGCGCGATCCGCTGCTGCCCGGGGTGCCGCAGACGTTGACGGTGGTGGTGACCAACGGCCGCGGCGATCTGGTGCCGGCCAAGATCGAACTGGAGTTGGACCAGCGGGCCACCCGTATCGCCGAGCAGGCCGATGGCGCGGCGCGCTTTGTGGTCGTGCCCGGCACCGATTCACTCGGTTATCGCGTCTCGGCCTTCGGCGAAGACGGCCATGGCGCGGGCGCGGGCGGGTCGCTGGCGGTGGGCGAGGCCACGGTCGGTCGGGCGCGCGTCACCGAGCCGCTGATCGAATCGGGCGCGCCGGTCGAGCTGGCCGGCGAGTGGCCGGGCGCCGAGGGCTTGATCGCGACCGTTCTGCGGCGGGGCGTGCCGGTGGCGGCGGCGGGCGTACCGGTGGGCGCCGATGGCCGCTTTGCGGTGCAGATTCCGACGCCGGCCGGCCTGTTCGGGCTGGCGACGGTGCGCGTGACCCGCGTCGAGTTTGACGCCAAGGCCGATGAGGTGCGCGTCGAGCCGATCGCGCTGCCGATCTTCTTGCGGCCCGCGCCGCTCGGCGTGCAGCTCTCGGCGCAGTTGCGGCATCGGCCGGGCGAGACGGCGCCAGTGGCGGTGCAGGTGACCGACGCCGAGGGCAAGCCCGCGGCGGGCGTGGGGCTGGCCGCTTCGGTCATCGACGAGCGCTCGCTGCGGCTCGACCCGCCGAAGCCCGATCTGGCGGTGGCGCTTCGGCAACTCGACGCGGGCTCGGCGATGGTCGCCGGCGCCGCGTTCAGCGATCTGCTGGCGCGGGCGCCGGACGCCGGGGTCAAGATGGCGCTGGCGGCGGCGGTGCAGGCGCTCTCGGCCGATGACGTGCGCCCGTCGGTCTACACCGATGTCGCGCTGCGCTGGGCGGCCGAGCGCGAGCATGTCAGCGAGGCCGACGAGGCGCTGCCCGAGGCGCTCGTGACCTGGCCGGGCGCGATCGGGCGCTATCGCCATGGGCGTTGGGCGTATTCGATGCCGCTGGCCGACGCGCTGCGGCAGGGCGGCTGGGACGAGAAGCGGCGCGCCGATGCCTGGGGGCGGCCGCTGACCTGGGCGTACGCGGCGCATTTTTCGCTGACGCCGTTTGCGCAGGTCGCCGAGCAGGTCGCCGAGAGCCGCCTGGAGGCGCTGCGCGAAGAGGTCGAGTCGTGGAGCGAAGACGCCGAGAAGGCGCTGCTGCGCGGGGTGAGCCTGCGCCGGCTGGCCGATCGGCACACGCTCGCGACCCATTTGCGCATCGATCCGTGGGGCTCGACCTTCCGCGCCGAAGCGGCGCTGTTCGAGGGTCTGCACCTGGTCAACTTGCGCAGCCTGGGGCCCGATCGGCAGGCCGAGACCGCCGATGATGTGGTCTTGCACGACGTCTTTGGCCGCAGCCCGCGCATGCTGGGCATGAGCGGCGTGGGCTATGGCGGCGGCGGCGGGTATTACAGCGGCGGGCGCCATGGTCGCGTGGTGCCGGTGCGCATGGGGGCCGCGGTGGTCGGCGGCGCGCCGATGGTGCGGCGGCGCTTCGACGAGACGGTGCTGTGGGTCGCGGGCGTGCGCACCGACGAAGCCGGGCAGGCGCGGCTCGACGTGCCGCTGGCCGACAGCGTGACCGGCTGGCAGGTGGCGGTCGAGGCGCTGAGCCCCGAGGGCGCGGTGGGCGCGGCGACGACGCGGCTGGAGACCCATCTGCCGTTGACGGTCGACGTCACGTTGCCGAGCGGTCTGACGGTGGGCGATCGGTACGTGCTGCCGGTCATCGTGCAGAACAACACCGAGGCCGATGAGGCGCTCAGCGTCGATGTGGCCATTTCTGGACCACTCAAGCGGCTGGATGGCCAAGATTTGACCACCCAGGTCGCTGGCGGCGGTGCGCGGGCCCTGCGCCTGCCCGTCGAGGCGGTTGGACCGGGCGAGGCGATGATCCGCGTGGCCTTGCGGCGCGGGCCGACGGCGCTCGATGTGGTCGAGCGGCCGCTGACGATCGAAGCGCGCGGCCGGCGAGGCGAGGCGGTCTACGCGTCGACGCTGCGCGGTGAGTCGCTGGCGTTTCGCGTGCCCGAGGACGCGGCCGAGGGCACGTTGACCGCGCGGTTGCGCGTGTATCGCGGGCCGGCCGATCAGGCGATGGATGGCCTGGAGAGCCTGCTGCGCGAGCCGCATGGCTGCTTTGAGCAGACCAGCAGCGCGACGTATCCGAACCTGCTGGTGCTGCGCCTGCTGCAGAACGACGCCCGCCCGGCGGCGACCGAGGCGCGCAAGCAGGCGAGCGATTTTCTCGCCAAGGGCTATCAGCGGCTGGTCGGCTATGAGGTCGAGGGCGGTGGCTTTGAGTGGTTCGGCCGCGCGCCGGCCAATCAGGTGCTCACCGCGTACGGGCTGATGGAGTTCACCGACATGACCGCGGTGTACCCCGTCGACCCGGCGATGATCGAGCGGACGCGGGCCTGGCTGGTGGGCAAGCAGGGCGAGGACGGCGCGTGGCAGCCCGACGAGAACTGGCTGCACGACTGGTCGGCGGCGCAGGGCGCGGTGGCGACGACGGCCTATGTGGCCTGGGCGCTGGCCGAGGCGGGGGTCGAGGGCGAGGCCTTGAGCAAGGCGCGCGGCTTCTTGCGGCGCAACGCGGGCGAGATGGCCGACAAGCCGTATCTGTTGGCGCTGTGGGCCGGCGCGGAGGACGCCGAGGGTCGCGCGAAGCCGCTGGAGGCGCTGCGCACGTTTGCGGCGCGCGATGATGACGGCCTGCGCTTCGGGGCGGCAGGGCAGACGCTGTTCTATGCCAGCGGCAAGCTGGCCGACGCGCAGATCACCGCGTTGGCGACGCCCACGCTGCATCGGGCGAAGGCGATGGGCGACGTGGATCAGACGCTGCGGTGGCTGTGGCAGGCGCGCAGCGCGCGCGGCGGGTGGGGTTCAACGCAGGGCACCGTGCTGGCCCTGCGTGCGGCGGCGCTGGCGATGGCAAAGTCGCCGGCCGAGGGCACCATCGAGGTCGTGGTCGACGGCCGCCGCGTCGGCGCGCTCGATCTGGGCGTCGAGGGCGTGCCCACGCTCGACCTGCCGGCGTTGGCGGCGGGCGGGCACGCGCTGAAGTTGAGCACCGACGAGGGCATGATGACCGACCTGCGGGTGACGTGGCGCGGGGCCCAGGAGCCGGTTGCCGAGCAGAAGGGGCTGGCGGTGACGCTGGCCGCGGCGAAGCCCGAGATCGCGGTCGGTGAGTCGGTGGCGATGACATTGACGCTGCGCAATCCGGGCGATGAGGTGGTGCCGATGCCGACCGTGGTGGTGCCGGTGCCGCCGGGCTTCCGGGTGCCGGCGGCGGCGCAGGCGGCGCTCAAGGCCGATGGGCGCGTGGCGCGGGTCGAAGACGTGGGCGACGCGCTGCACCTGTACCTGACGCAGCTCGCCGCGGGCGGGGTGGAGACCATGACCTACGCGCTGGAGGCCGAGGCCGAGTGCGCGGTCACGCAGCGCGGTCCGCAGGCCTATGCCTACTACGCGCCCGATACCCGCGGCGCCGCCGCACCGCTGCGGCTGAGCGCTCGGGCGCGGCCCGCCGCGGTGCGCTGAGCGTTGACGCCGTCCCGGCCCGGGCCGAGGATGGCGGTATGCGAAGACTCCTCGTCCTGATCAGCTTGCTCGCCGGCTGCGGCGAGGCCCCGCGCGCCGGGGCGCTCGGCGAGACCTGCGGGCGCACCGCCGATTGCGCCGATCCACTGCGCTGCGTGTTCAGCCAATGCGTCACGCCCGAGCGGGCGAAGACGATGCTCGCTGAGGGCGCTGGGGGCACCCTGCCTGCGGCGCCGGCACCCGCGGTGTTGCCGAGCACGCCCGGCGGTGTGCCGCCCGCAGCCATGCCGGTCGAGCCCGCGGCGGGCACGCCCAGCGGGGGTCCACCACCGGCGGCGCCCGAAGGCGTGCCCGCCGCGGGGCCCGGCGGCGTGCCGCCGCCCTGATCAATCGGCCCGCAGCCGCACGCGGAAGGGGCCCAGATCGGCGGGCGTGCTGCCCTCGAAGACCAGCGCGTAGACGCCCGCGGGCAGGTCGACGGTGACGTCGCCCGTCATCGCGTCGCCGCAGCGCACCACCTGCTGACAGTTGCCGTCGACGATCGCCACCCGCGCCGAGAAGGCGGCCTGGGCGATGAAGGCGGTCACCCGGGCCGGGGCGTCGAGGCGGAACCGGGCGACCGCGTCGGCGGCGCCGCCCGCGCCGCAGATGGCCAGATCGACCGTGTCGCGCGCCAGGGTGGTGTCGCCGTCGAGCGCGAGGTCGCTGCCCACGCCGAGCGCGGCGGGGGCCGCGTCGCAGGCATCGGCAAAGCCGGGCAGCTCGGCGGCGGCCTCCAGCGTCAGCGAGACCGTCACCTGGCCTTCGCCCTGCACGATGGCGACGTAATCGCCCGGTGAGAGCACCGGGCTGACGCTGGCGTTGGCCCCGAGCGCGCAGGCTTGCTGGGTGGCGCCGTCGGCGCAGTCACCGCGGATCGACAACAGCGCGTCGGCGCCGCCGCCCTGCAAGGTGAGCCGCGCGGTCGACGCGGCGTCGACGCGGAAGGCGCGTACCTCGGCGCCCAGGTCGGGGTCGGTGCAGGGGCCGCCGATCGCGCTCGGGCCGACCGGAAGCAGAATGTTTTCGGGCTGATCGGGCCGCAGCGGCGCCGGGTCGGTGCAGGCCGGCGACTCGGCTTCGAGGGTGTAGCGCACCGTGCCCGCGTAGGGGCCATCGACGA
>JAGQJJ010001443.1 GCA_020430675.1 Myxococcales bacterium | reverse complement strand
TCAGTGCGCCCGAGGTGGCGCCGACCAGCGCGGCGCGGCGTGACGCCTGGCGGATCATGCGGTCGGCCAGCGCCGGATCGGCCAGCTCGGGGTGCCGCGTTCGCCAGCCCTCCAGATCGGTGCGTCGGCGCTGGCGCGTCAGCAGCCGCTCGGCGGCGCGCTTGAGCACGATGTGAAACCACGAGCCATCATCGAGCGTCTTCGGCGCCAGGGCCGCCAGCTCGCCGCGGGCTCGGGCCAACGCCCCGTGCAGACCGGCCAGCGCATCGGGCGCCTCGGGCTCGGCCGCCGACGCGGCCGGGGCATCCGTCACGTGGTCAGCTCCTCGATGGCTTCTTCCAGCCCGGCCACCGTGAGCTCGAACATGGGGAAGACCTCGCCGACCATCTGGATCGTCGGGTGCATCCACCACCGCCGCGTGATGGGGTTGAGCCAGACCGCCTGCTCGAAGTGATCGTGCAGTCGGCGCAGCCAGTCGAGGCCCGTGATCTCGTTCTGATGCCAGTAATCGATGGCACCGTACTGCGAGGTCAGCTCATAGGGCGCCATATGAGCATCGCCGACAAA
>JAGQJJ010001442.1 GCA_020430675.1 Myxococcales bacterium | reverse complement strand
TGTCGCGCAGGCGCACGAAGTCCCACACCGGGCCGGCGATGGGGCCGAGCGGGTCGGTCGCGAACGCGGGCTCGCCCTTCTCGTAGAGGCCGTGCCCGATGAAGTTCAGGGCCCAGCCCGCCGTCCAGGACCCGTTCGCGATCCACCACGGGGGCGAGAAGCGGGGCGCGCCGAGCATGCCCACGAAGCCGCCGACGATCATCGGGATGCCGACGGTGTGGAGCACGCGGTTGGTCGGGTGCTGGTGCGTCGCGTCGTAGTGCTCGATCGAGACCGCGAAGCGCTCCTTGAGGCCGCCGCGGAAGTCCGGGTGGGCCTTGCGCCACTCGTCCTCGAGGCCCTTCATGCCGGCCAGGAACAGGGCGACCGGCGTGACCTTGCCGCCCGCCATCAGCGTCACGGCGCCGCCGGCGAGCAGCGCGAGGTCGCGGTTCTTCTTCTCGGCGAGCAGGTTGGTGAGCTTCGAGATCACGGCGAGGTACCTCCGACGCGATCTCCTTTACGGCCTCCGCGGCCTCCCGACAAGCAGGCGTGGGGGTCGACCTGGCCCCCGAACGAGGACAGTGA
>JAGQJJ010001441.1 GCA_020430675.1 Myxococcales bacterium | reverse complement strand
GCAGAGGGGGAGACACGTGTCGCATTTCACGACGGTCAAGACGAAGATCCGCGATCAGATCTGCCTGGAGCGCGCGCTCAAGGATCTGGGCTACGAGGTCACCGTGGCCGAGCAGGGCCAGGCGGTGCGCGTGCGGGGCTACCAGGGGCAGACCACCGACGCGGTGATGTCCATCAAAGCGTCGAAGACCTACGACATCGGGGTGAAGCTCGGTGCCGATGGGACCTACGAGTTCGTCGCCGACTGGTGGGGCGTCGAGACCACCCGCGGCGTGACCGAGCAGGACTTCATCAAGTCGCTCACGCGCCGCTACAGCTACCACAAGGTCATGGAGGAGATTAAGAAGAAGGGCTTCACGCTCGAGAGCGAGGAGCAGAAGGACGACCAGACCATCCAGGTCCGCGTGCGGACCTGGTCCTGAGGGGGCCCCGGTGGCGAAGAAGCGAGACCTGGTCATCACCATCGACCCCGATGGGAACGTGAAGATCGAGGTGGAGGGCGTCGCGGGCAAGTCTGGGCTGGTCTTCGAGGGGTGGGGCGAGGAGAAGACGGGCGGCGTGACCGAGCG
>JAGQJJ010001440.1 GCA_020430675.1 Myxococcales bacterium | reverse complement strand
TGGCCCGGGTCGAGGCGAGGGTCGCCCGCCGCCCGTGAGGTCGGGGGCGGCCGCTCGACCCTGGCGTTCCAATCACCTGTACCGGCTGCGACGCTGCGCCTATGCTGGTCGGTGATGAACGCTCGATACGTACCCGTGTTCGCGTTGTTGTTGGCCTGCGTCGAGGCGCCCGCCGGACCCACGGACCCGGGCTCGATCCTCGACCTGAGCATGGACAGCACCGTCGGCGTGCTGCTCGACGAGCTGCCGCCGGCCGAGCGCGAGCGTGCGGCGACGGCCCTGCTCGCCGAGTCCGAGGCGTTCTGGCGCGCGCGCGCGCAGCTGCAGGTCGAGACGACCTACTACCGCCTGACCTACCGCAACTTCTTCTACGACGACGCCGGTCAGCTCCCGCTGCCGCCGCGCGAGCAGTGGGAGATCGAGCTCGGCGCGCCCGAGCGGCGCACGATCGAGGGCCACGACTACGTCGCCGTCGACTACACGTTCACGGGCGCGCTGCTGTCGGGGGCCGATCAGGCCGGGCTCGCCGAGCCGAGCCTGGCCGAGGTCGGCAGCAGCTACGACGAGGA
>JAGQJJ010001439.1 GCA_020430675.1 Myxococcales bacterium | reverse complement strand
TACGGCTTCTCACAGATCCTGCGACGCCAGGTCGCGCAGCCCAAACAGATCGAGAAGGTCGAGGCGATCATCCAGTCGACCCAGCATCTGCTCGGTATCGTCAACGACATCCTGGACTTCTCCAGAATCGAGGCCGACCAGGTCACGCTCGAGCAGACCAGCTTCGACCTGCAGTCGCTGTTCGACAGCACCTTGAGCATGATAGTCGACCCGGCCCGCGCGAAGAGCCTGGGTGTACGCCCGCTGATCAGCCCACAGCTCGCCGAGCGATGTCTGACCGGCGATCCCCTGCGGCTTCGTCAGGTGCTTCTGAACCTGTGCAGCAACGCCATCAAGTTCACCGAGCGTGGCGGCATCACGCTGCGAGCGCTGCCGGTCACCATCGACACGCCGCATGTCACGGTTCGCTTCGAGGTCGAAGACACCGGCATCGGCATCAGCGAAGCGGATCGCGCCCGGATATTCGAGGCCTTCGAGCAGGCGGACACCACCAGCACACGCGTGTACGGCGGCACAGGGCTGGGGCTGTCGATCTGCCGCAGGCTGGTCGAGCTGATGGGCGGCGAGAT
>JAGQJJ010001438.1 GCA_020430675.1 Myxococcales bacterium | reverse complement strand
TGGCCATCTTCGCCGCGCTCACGGGCTTCGTGATGTTCACGAAGCGCGACTTCTCGTGGATGCGCGGGGTGCTGTTCATCGGCTCGCTGGTCGCGCTCGGCCTCATCGCCGGGAGCATGATCTTCGGCTTCGGGCTCGGGATCATCTTCACCGTAGCGATGATCGCCCTCGCGGCCTGCTACATCCTCTACTACACGTCGAACGTGCTGCATCACTACCGCACGGACCAGCACGTGGCCGCTGCGCTGGCGCTGTTCTCCGCCGTCGCGCTGCTGTTCTGGTACATCATCCAGCTGTTCATGTCGCGCGACTAGGCCAAGGCCTCCGCGAGACCAAGAGCCGGGCGTCCGCCCGGCTTTTGTTTTGGTTCGAAGGGGGTCCGCAAGCAACCACGAACGCAGACGGCTGTGCTGACGGCCCACTGGCCGGGTCGTGGTCCACGGCGCCTTGTATGCGTCTCGAGCCACCGAGGCGTGCTACGATTTGAAAATGCAACTTGGCCGATCGACCGACGCGAGATCGCGGCGAACGGTGGGTCTATTTGGCCTCTTGTTGCTGATAAACGCGTG
>JAGQJJ010001437.1 GCA_020430675.1 Myxococcales bacterium | reverse complement strand
CTCGACCACTCCCCCGTCGACGGCTCCCTGCGCGGCACCGCCGCCAGCCTGGGCATCCCCGCCGTGACGCTGGAGATCGGGGATCCGCAGCGCTTCCAGACGGTCTACATCAAGCGCGCCCTCGGGGGCATCCGGGCGGTCCTGTCCGACCTGGGCATGATGCCGAAGCGCCGGCCGGTGGACGTGCCCGAGCCGGTCGTCTGCTCCACCTCGCGCTGGCTGTACACCGACCACGGCGGGCTGCTGGAGGTCTTCCCGGAGGTGGCCGACCGGGTGGAGCAGGACGAGGTCGTCGCCCGCCTGACCAACATCTTCGGCGAGGTGGAGCGGGAGTACCGCGCCCCCGAGGGCGGCGTGGTCATCGGCAAGAGCGTGGATCCGGTGGCGACCACGGGCGGGCGCATCCTGCACCTGGGGCGCATCCAGGAGAACCACCCGGCCGTCCTCCGGCTGCGGGCCAGCCAGGATCCGTCGGCGAGCATCGGGTAGAGTGTCTTTCCTTTCGGGGGGTTGCGGGCCATGCGGCTGACCGTCCTCGTCAACGAACTCGCCGGCGTGAAGGCCGACCAG
>JAGQJJ010001436.1 GCA_020430675.1 Myxococcales bacterium | reverse complement strand
CAGGTATTCTCGGCGCAGCCGTGCCCCGGCGGGCAGTCCTCGTCGCGCCGGCAGACGAACGCCTCGCAGACCCCCTCGGCGCAGATGAGGGTGCCCCCGCAGTCGTAGTCGTCTTCGCACTCGGTGCAGCCGGCGCTCGCCAGGGCGGCCAGCGCGGCGAAGGTCAGCGCGACGAGGCGTCGTGGGCGGATGGGGGGTGACGGCATGCGGGCATCCTAACCCGGGACGCCGGCGCTGTCTCGCGCTCAGCGGGGCAGGATCTCGATCGAGTCGATCACCGCCGCCGCCTTGGCGTCGGTGTTGTTGCCGTCGGACTTGATGCCGATGGCCTTGATACGCGGCGGGGCCTTGCCGAAGGCGGCCTTGTAGTCGGCGACGAGGTCGCGCTCGACCTCGATCCAGCCGCCGTCGTAGCCGTTCGGGCCGGCCACGGCGATGAACTTCACGTTGTCGAAGCGATCGGAGGTCGCCGTGCGGCCGACGGGCAGCGTCGAGGCGAAGGCGTAGCCCAGGGTGTCGGGCGGCGAGAGCAGGCCGCCGCCGTGATCGAAGATCACGAACACCCGCAGGG
>JAGQJJ010001435.1 GCA_020430675.1 Myxococcales bacterium | reverse complement strand
CGGGCGGACTGTGCATGAGCGCCGACCACGAGGTGTGCGGCGATGCGCTCGACAACGACGGCGACGGCGACACCGACTGCGACGACTCCGAGTGTGTCGGGGAGGTCACCTGCCAGGTCGGCGCGGAGTCGACGTGTCTGGGCGGCGTCGACGACGACGCCGACGGCGACATCGACTGCGCCGACTTCGATTGCCGGGCGTTTGCGCTCTGTACGGCGCCCTATGAGACGCAGACCACGTGCAACGACGGGCTCGACAACGACGCCGATGGGTATCCGGACTGCGCGGACTCGGACTGTAGCGATGTGGCAGGCTGCCCGACGACGCGCGAGTGGAGCTGCGACGAACCGGAGGGAGTCGACGAAGATCTCGACGGGGACGTGAACTGCGACGACTCGGACTGCGCACAGTTCCCGGCCTGCTTGGCCGGTTCGGGCGCTGGAGCCGGTGATGGGAGTGGCGACGGCAGCGGTATGTCCCCCACGCCGGGTGAGGGCAGTGGCGACCCGTCACCGACGCCCGGCGGAGGCACCGCTGGGGCACCGGCGCCAGGCGGCGGGGCAGGCCCCGGA
>JAGQJJ010001434.1 GCA_020430675.1 Myxococcales bacterium | reverse complement strand
GGCCCTGGCTGGGGGCGGGGCTGGGCTGCCTGACCGGCCTCTTCGACTACAGCCTCTTCTCGCTGCTCGACGTGCGGATGATGGCCGGCGACCGCGAGGTCACCCCCCTCATCGCGCTGTTCTACGGCGTCAGCTTCGCCATCGGCGGCTGGCTCGTCGGCCGGGTGGCCGCCCAGCGCGTCTACATCCGCCGCCAGCTTACCGCCGTCGCGGAGGCCCGGGCCCGGGCCGCCCAGAGCGAGAAGCTGGCCACCGTCGGCCGCCTCGCCGCCGGCGTCGCCCACGAGGTGCGCAACCCCCTCGCCGTCATCAAGAGCTCGGCCGCCCTGCTCGCCGAGAGCGTGCCCCCCGACGACGCCGGGCTGGCCACCGCCGCCACCTTCATCCAGGAGGAGGTCGACCGCCTCGACGCCTTCATCTCGGCCCTGCTGGACTACTCGCGCCCGCGGCCCGCCGAGCTGCAGCCGGCCCGGGCCGGGCGCGTCCTGGAGCGCTTCACCACCCTCGCCCGCGGGGACGCCGAGATCCGGGGGGTGGCCCTGTCCCTCGCCGACGAGAGCGACGGCGCCGAG
>JAGQJJ010000142.1 GCA_020430675.1 Myxococcales bacterium | reverse complement strand
TTTGTGATGGAGGACTGGCACGTGCCCAGCCAGTGGGGCGAGGCGGGCTATACCTGGATCGCCGACTACGACCAGGACGGCAAGGCCGATATCGGCACCGCGATCGGCGAGCACGTCTTCATCCGCCGCTCGCACGGCGACGGCTTCGGCTTCGACGCGCGCCACGCCCAGGTCGTCGACGGGCGCTTCAACGTGGCGATCGGCCGGCTGCCGCGCCAGTCGTCGATCGCGCCCACCGCCATCCCCGAGCGCGCCCTCGACGGCGATCGCGCCGGCCCGCCCATGGGCACGCGCGACGAGGTCAACCCTTGGTTCGAGATCGACCTGGGCCTCGACGTGTCGATCTTCAACGTGCTGGCCTTTGCGCCCGTGGGCGAATCGCTTGGCGGCCTGGTCGCCGAGCTGTCGAGCACGCCCTGCGACGCGCCGACCGTCATCGACGCGATCGCGCTGCCCGACGCCGACAGCGCCGCGATCGCGCTCGACGGCGTGGGCCGCTATGTGTGCGTCCGGCGCCCAGCGGGTGGCACCGTGCGGCTCACTGAGGTCGAGGTCTACCAGGACTGATCCGACGAAGATCCGCGGCGGGGCGTGGAATTCTGCGGCGTGGGACGCCGATCTTCACCGCTGATCGTGCATTTGCGAACGGCGCGATTCTTGCTTTATGAATCCCCGTTCACCCCGACCGTGAGGTTTCCCATGAACCGCCTGCTGCGTATCGCGTTCTTCGCGCTGCCCCTGTTCTCTGTCAGCCTCGCCCACGCCGAGGACAGCCCCGTCCCGGCGCCCGAAGCGGCGGCGCCCGTCGCCGACTTCCAGACCGTGCTCAACGACGCCATCACCCTCTCGCTGCAAGGTCGCGCCGAAGAGGCCATCGCCCGCTTCCGCGAGGCGTCGGCCATCGAGCCCGATGACCAGCGTCCGCACGAGCGTCTGTGCACGCTGCTTTACACCCGCAAAGAGACCGAAGCCGCCATCGAGGCCTGCAAGGCGTGGCGCGAGCGCGAGCCCGCCGCCGCCAAACGGCGCCAGGTGGCTGGTCTGATCGCCAGCCTCGAGAAGCGGCTGGCCAAGGCCGCGAACTGATCGCGATCGGGGCCATGCGGCTCTTCAGCGCTGGTTGCGAAGGGCCTCAAGCGCGTCGCGGCGCGCCTGGGCCTCGCAGGCACCGACGCCGGTGCAGCCTTTGCCGACGCGGCTGAGCTGCTTGTAATAGTCGCTGACCCGCTGGTTGATCTCGGCGACGCTGGTGCCGGACGCCGACGCATCGACCCCGCCGGCGGCGGTCGCGCCGACTTGCAGGGTCGCCCACGCCGCGCCGCGTGCGCGCAGCTCGTCCCGCCGCGCGACCGGGTAGCGGTCGGCGACGTCCTCCAGCGCCTTGCCGTACTGGCGGATGGCGCCGACGTCGCCGAAGCCGCCGGCGCGCGCCAGCGCCACCATCGCCCCGACCAACGCCAGTTCGCCTTGCAATGGGCCCCGCTCGGTCACCTGGGCCGACCAGGCGCCGAAGCTGTATACGCCCGGCCAGCCCTCGGCCGCGCGGCGCGCATACCACGCCTCGGCGAACACCCGCTGCTCGTCCCGGCTGCCGGCGCAGGCGTGAGGCACCTTCGCGCCCGCGGCGAGCGCCATCGCCACGATAAGCGCGCGGCAATCTTCGCCGGGCGGCGGCGCGCGTCGGGCCGGCGCGGGCGGACGGGCCTTCTCGGCGGGGCTGGCGATGACCGCGTTGAAACGCGCCGCCGTCACCACCCGACCCGCCTGGTCGGGGGCCGCGCCGTAGATGTGGGCTCGGCCCGCCTTTGCGTCGGCGAGGGCGCCGCGCAGGATGCCCTGAATCACCGCGATCAGGACCGGCCGCAGGGCATTGGCACGCTCGACGTAGGCGCCCGGCGTGCCCGCCTGCCCGCCCGCCACCGAGACCCCCAGCCATACGCTGCCGGGGCTGATCGGCAGGCAAAGCTCCACCGCAAGCTGATGCCCGTCAAAGACCGCGGGCGCCACCACGTTGAGCACCGCCAGCGTCGTCGAGTCGAGGAGTCGGTCGGCGTCCCCATAGGTCGTGCGGTGGTCCGTGCGCGAGATCTCGCCGGGGCAGGGCGTGTCGGCCGCCGTGACGGCGACCACGGCCTTGGCGTCGCCGACGTTGACCGGCCCCCGCAGGGTGTAGGCCACCCGCTGCGCGATCACCGCCGCGCGCCCGCCATCGACGTCCCATCGGGCGAGCGCGTAGCGCGTCTGCTCAGGCTCATCGG
Source organism: Myxococcales bacterium (assembly GCA_020430675.1). The sequence continues at coordinate 5,897 of JAGQJJ010000142.1, read as the reverse complement.
CCTTGAGCGTCGGCAACGACACGCGCCAGCCAGGTCCCGGGAGCGCCACCGTCGCGGCGCCTTTGATCTCGGCCGCGCCCGCGGCGGGCGCGGTCACCGGGCTGGCGCCGGCATCGTGGCTTTGCGCCTCGGACGCCATCACCGCGAGCGCCGCCAGCCGCTCGACCAGACGATGGTCGACCATGACCCCGGTCACGGTCACGACCGGGGCGTAGCGGCCGGTCGCCCGCCCGCCTTCAATGACCTCGCGGTACTGCACCGCACGGTGCGCGGTTGCGCCGTCGGCGCAGGTCAGGTCGTCCTGCTCGGGTGCGTATCCGGTGTGCTTCGGCTTGCGGCAGATGCGCGCCAATGACCGGTCGCCGTTGATCTTGGGCCCATGCACGACGACCTGAATGACCGCCTGCCCGGGGCCCTTCGCTTCGAAGACGCCTTCGGCCAGCCGGCTCGCATCCCAGCCCTGGGGGAGCCAGACGACCGTGCCTTTGACGTCTCGGGGCTCAAGCGTCGCGATCGGCTCCAGGTAGGCGGTTGATGTCGCGACCTCAATCGGGCGCTCGTAGAGCACCGGCGCACCGGGCGGCGCGGCCCATGACGGCGTCCCGGGGACGGCGATCGCGGCGATCACGGACCAGAGCGGGGAGATGCGTGGCACTTTGGACCTCCTTGGCAGTGGAGCCGACGCCCAACGCAAGCGCTGCGTACGGATGGAAGCGCGATCAGAGCCCAGGCTTTTCCGGCGGCGCGGCGAGCCGGAACACCAGCCCATCGCCCGTGGGCAACAAGGGTTTGGGGCCGACGACGCCGGTCGTCGGCGCGCCGTCCAAGTGCAACGGGGCAATTGCGCTCGCTTCGGCTTGCAGCACCGGATCGGCGGGGTGCGCCCGGCCGGGCACCTCGCGCAGCGCGATGGCGCCCTCTTCGGCCAGCGGATAGGTCAGCAGCACCGCGACTTCGATCGTCTTGCCTTCAACCAGCCGGGCCCGGGCCTCGGCGGCTTTGGGCTCGATGGACCGGTCGCCCTGTCGCACCTGCAGGCCGCCGATGGCGCGTCCGGCGAGCGCGTCGCCGAGGAGCGCGGCTTCGGCTTCTTCAAAGTCGCCCGAGTGGTTCAGATCAAAGCGCGCGATCAACGGCATCGCCTGCGGGCCGGCGAGGCGCAGCCAGACCATCACGTCGAGCATGGGTCCGTCGGGCGTCTGGCGCGCGGTGGCCAGCGCCTTGCGCAGCGTGCGGCGCTGATGGGCGGCGGCGGGGCTGGCCAGCAGCGCGGTCAACGCGATCGCGATGAACCAGCGCGCCATGGTCAGTGGTTGTGCCGGCCGAACTGCTCGAACAGGACGCGCACGTCCTGGATGTCGCCCTTGAGGCGTGGGAAGGCGAACGAGTCGCGCAGCACGGCGGCGGGCGGGCTGCGGCCGATGACCTCGTGGGCGGGGATGCGGCCGCTCTTTTCGGTGATGACGCCGAAGCCCTCGCAGCTTCGCGGCAGCGCGCCGGGCGGCTCGAAGCCGTTGCCGTCGACGTCGACCCAGATCGGGTTGGTGATGGCCAACGCGGCGAAGGGCCCGACGCGGCTGGGTTCGAGGTCGCCAAAGGCGCTGCCGCCGAGCCCCAGCGGGCCGGCGATCGAAGAGAAGGCGTCCTGCAGCAGCACCGGGGGCACGTCGACCGGGCGGATGACCGGGAACAGCGAAGCGTCGCCGCCGATCTCGGCCACGATCCAGCCGTCGGCGGGCAGGGTGAGTTGCGTCTCATAGATGAAGCGCCCGTTCTCCATCTCGACCGGGAAGCGCTCGGCGATCTCGCCGTTGACGTAGAGGTAGCCGTGGTTGACGTCCATCCACGGCGCGGCCTGGGCGTCGATGCGCACGCTGACCTTGCCGTCGCCGCCGGCTTTGAGCTCGCTGCCCATCGGGTGGCCGTCGACGGTGAACTCCATGAACGGCCCGTTGCTCATCAGCACACGATGCGACTGGATGGCGTCGACGATGTCGCCGGGCGTCAGCATCGACGGGTCGTCGGTGCCCACGTAGAGGTAGCTGCGGCCATAGCCGGTATGATCGCTGGCGTCGTGGCTGTCGCTGGTGCCCATGCCGACCGTGCGGTAGCCCAGGTTGAGCAGGTTGAACCAGTCGTCCTCGGCGCCGGGGAAGGCGACCGCGCCGTCCTCGCAGAGAATGGTGCCCGGCGCGGGCAGGTCGGCGCGCGTCTCGTCGGGGATCTGCAGGCCGGCGATGTTCGCGGGCATGCGCTCGTGCTTGACCTGGCCCACGATGCTGCCATTGAGCACTTCGAGCGCGTCGAAGCCGTAGCTGAAGGTGCTCATGCCGTCGGCATCGCGGAAGGCGGGGCCATTGGGCTGCACCGCGCAGCCGAGGTCGATGCCGCCCGCGCCGCAGGTCGACTCGGGCACGGCGCCGGTGAGCGGGTCGAGGTCGTACTGGGCGAAGTAGCCCAGGATGGAGTCGCGCGGGTGGTTGACCTGCACGATGGTGCGCTCGGGGCCCAGCTCGCCCAGGCTGCGCAGGGTGTCGAAGAGGTAATCGGGCGGCTGCAGCGACCACTCGAAGGCGCCGCGGGTGATGGCGCCGACGTCGCGGCGCAGCGGGTAGCCGTTGAAATGCCCCGACTCAAGCGTGGTGAGCTCAAGGCCCACGAGGCTGGTGGCCCAGTCCTGCAATTCGAGCTTGTCGATGGTGGGCCGGTAATCGGTGATGAAGTTGTGGTCGGTGGCGACCAGGATCTCGACGCCTTCGCCGATGACGCTGCGCACGCGCTCGTCAAGGTGCAGGTCGGAGTCGAGGCTGGGCCGGGCGTGCAGGTGGAAGTCGCCCGAGACGTAGCCGCGCGTGTCGACCACGCGCCGAAGCTGGGCGGCCACGTGCTCGACCTTGCCGGCGGCGACCTGCACATCGATACGGGCCAGCGAGTACTCGGGGCCGCGCGAGACGTAGACCTGGAACGGCTTGCCAGGCGGGATGTCGATGAGCGCCTTGCCGTCGTCGGTGTAGGTCTGGTTCTCGATATAACGCAGCGTATCGGGGTTCGCGGGATCGTCGGGGATGGCGTCGACCGTGCGCCAGCGCTGGCCAGCGCCCAGGTCGAAGAGATGGCGGCGCGCGAGCTGGCCGGCGAACGCCGGGTCGATGGTGCCGACGACCGAGACCTTCGCCGGCAGCGGGCGGCCGGCGCCGTCGCGCACCTCGACGACGAGGTGGCCGGCGGTGGGCGCGGCCAGGGCGAGCACCTCGCCCGCGTCGGCGGCGACGCGGAATGGCACCGGGTCGGAGACCAGCGGGTCGCGCTCGACGCGCGCGGTGTACTCGCCGGGCGGCATGGTGCCGCGGAAGCGGCCCCAGGCGTCGGTGTAGAACTGGTTCACCGGGTGCCCGCTGGCGTCGTAGATGACCACCGACGCATCGGCGACGCGCTCGCCGGTGATCTGGTCGGCGACCACGCCGAGCACCTCGTGCACCAGATCGCCGCGCAGGCCGTGCACGGCGTTCATCACGCTGGCCACGTCGCCGTCGCCGACCACCAGGTAATTCGAGTACTCGACCGTCTGCCCCGCTTCGATGACCTTGGGCGCCTGGGCGTAGAAGACGCCGGTGAACGACGAGGCCAGGAAGGGCACGAGCATCGTGTCGCTGCCCACGTCGACGCCGTAGACGTCTTCATAGGGGTTGACACCGTTTTCGTCCTGCCGGCTGGCGACGAAGTTCTCGATGTTGTCGTCGGGCAGCGCAAAAAAGCCGTAGCTGATGCCGTTGGTGCTGGTGCTGATCAGGCCCGAGGTGAGCAGGCCGGGCAGCGCCGGGAAGGTGAAGCGGCCGGCGCCCTCGGCGTAGGCGTCTTCGAGGGCGAACCGCACGTCGTAGCCGGCGCCGGGGCTGAAGACCTTGTTGCCGGCGCCGAAGAGCAGCACAAAGCCGAGCGGCGCGTTGAAGTCGCTCGGGTCGATGCCGAGGAAGCGCAGCGCCAGCTCGCCGGGCGTCGAGGGGATCTTGAGCGGGCCCTCGGTGATGTTGGTCATGCGCACCCGAATGCGCACGTAGCGCGCGTCGGGCGGCATCTCGTAGATGACCTCGTAGGCGATCTGCGGGTCGCCGTTGAGCAGGTCGGCGTTGAAGACATCGAGCGGGTTGGCGGGCAGCTCGTGGCTGTTGAGGACCGCTTGGTTGAGCGCCTTGGTCATCGACAGGAAGTCGCCGCCATTGCCCGACACGCGCACCTGCGCCGGCTTGCCGTCGCTGCCGTCGGCGATGATCTCAACGTTCTGCGGCACGAGCGCTTGCAGGAAGGCCACAGGGAACAGCTCGCCGAACTGGTCGCGGCCATTGCCGCCGGCCGGGCCACCGGGCGCGGTGGGGCGCTGCAGATCGATGTCGATGAGGCTGCCGCCATAGACGCCGAAGCCGCGCGAGAAGCCCTTGTCCTGCACGATGATGCGGATCTTCTCGTTCTCGATGAGGTAGTCGCCCACCTCGCCGAGCGCGCTGGGCCCGCCGATCAGATCGGCCCGCGTGGTGATGCGCCGCGCCTGGACGCCGGGCGCCTCTTCTTCGCAGGCGGCGAGCCCGAGCGCCAGGGTCAGCAGGGCGACCCCAAGCGAATGTCGGCGGTTCATGGCGGGCCTCCTTCGGTCAGAACGCGACCTGGACGAGCGCGTCGACGCGGTCATTGTCGATGGCCCGCGCCTCTTCTTCCACCGCAAGGGTGTAGTTGAACTGGAGCTTGACCGGCACCGCTTCTGGCTCGTAGGTCAGCCCGATCGTGTGATGGGTGACCGCGTCGTTGTCGAGCGTGGACTCAAGCGCGGCGTCTTCGGCCTCGAAGTCGACCGTGGGATCGAGCCAGGCGTAGCGATAGGCCACGGTCAGGTCGAGCGGTAGGGCGACGCCGAGCGCGAAGTGATAGCCGCGGGCGACCTGCTCGGGCTCGGCGGGCACATCGGGGAAGCTGGTCGAGCGCTGCATGAACTGCGCTTGCAGCATGACGCCGACGATGCCGAGGTCGAGGTTCACGTTCAGGTCGCCGGCATAGCTGAGGAAGTCTTCGTCGATCAGGTCGGGGTTCTCGCCGCTGGTGGCCTGGTTGAGGTTGGCGCCGAAGCCGAGCTGCACCATCTCGCCGTAGCGGACTTCGAGGCGGCCGGTATAGGCGAGGCGGTCGTTGTCGTTGACCGGCCGGTTGGCGCCGGTGCCGTTGGTGATCGAGAGGTAATAGCCGATGCCCAGGTCGCCGAGCAGGGCCGGCTCGCCGTAGACGATGAGACCGACCTCGCGGTCGAGGCTGAGGCCGTCGAGGTTATAGCCTTCGACGCCCTTGACGCCGCGGCTCTCGACCGCGCGGTCGATGAACAGCATGCTGCGCGTCGAGCGCTGCTCTTCGGCGTCGAACGGCGGCTTGAACTGGCCGACCTTGACCGCGACGAAATCGAGCGGCGCGTAGCCGACGTAGGCGTCTTTGAGGCCAACGTCGACGCGGCCGGTGGCGGTATTGCCCCGGTCGCGGCGGTCGACGGCGCCGTCGATCGAGATGTAGCCCGTCAGATCACCGCGCGTGGCTTCGACGATGAGACGCGCGTTGTCGAGCGAGAAGCCATCGTTGCGGCCGGTGAAGTCGGTCTGGTCGGGGTCTTCGAGCACCGCCTGGTAGCGGGCGCGCACATAACCCGAGACGAAGACCTCGAAGCTGTTGTCTTCTTCGGCGGCGGCCTCGGCGTCGGGCGGATCGGCGGGCGTGGCCACGTAGTTGGCGCCCTCGGGCGGCGCCGGAATCAGGCGCGCCGGCGGTTCGGGCGGCGTGGCGGGCGCCTCGGCATGCACCGCGGGTGCCTCGGTGGGCACCGCGGGCGCCTCGGGCTGCTCTTGGGCGGAAGCGAGGGTGGCAAA
>JAGQJJ010001433.1 GCA_020430675.1 Myxococcales bacterium | reverse complement strand
CGGCGCGCGGACGCGGAACTTCACCCAGCCCGAGCTCGGCCTGCTGATCAAGCACGTCGCCTACTACAAGCGCTACCTGCAGCAGCATAACCGGCGCGTGTTCGTGACCGGGCGAAACTACGTCTTGGTCACAGCCACGCCCTACGCTCAGGCGAGCGGGACCAAGACCGCGCCCGGCGGGGCCTCGGCGTCGGGCCACAGCGTGTCCTCGTCGTAGCTCGCGCCGTCGAGCCGGGCCCCGGACAGGTTCGCGCCCGAGAGATCGCAGGCGCGGAGGTTGGCGTCGCGCAGGTCGGCGCCGCGCAGGTCGGCGCCGCGCAGCTCGGCGCTCTCGAGCTCGACGCCCGAGAGATCGCAGTCGCGTAGATCGGCGCGCGAGAGCAGGGCCCCGCGCATCCACGCGCCGCGCAGGTTCGCGCGCGCGAGCCGGATGCCCTCCATCATGTTGTACTCCTCGACGCGGATCGCGTGGAGATCCCAGCCCTCGAGGATCATCTGACCTTGGAGGTAGCCCTCGAGATTGCGCTCGGGGCCGAGGCGGACCGCGTCCTTGGGCGGGGCCCCGGGCCACTC
>JAGQJJ010001432.1 GCA_020430675.1 Myxococcales bacterium | reverse complement strand
GTGTTCGGCGAGGCGAAGGGCGAGGCCCAGGACCCGGCGGATCGCAGCCAGCCGTTCTTCGGGCAGGCGTCGAGCTGGGTGCTGACGCGCCTGCACACGCGCTACGACCAGAAGACCCTGAGCGAGGATCTGGTCTTCGTGCCGGCCGGCCCCGTGACGGGCGGGCGCGGCAGCGAGGGCATCAGCCAGGAGCAGCCGGGCGCGGTGGAGCCGGCCTCGGTCAACAACTTCCAGGGGCGCTACATCATCCGCCACTACTGGGGCGGCGAGGTGAAGTGCGACGCGCCGGTGTGGGGCCGCTGGGGCGGCCCGCCGTCCGGCGACGGCGGCGAGACGAAGGCGGCCACCGATCTGGCCAACGCGAAGCGGGGCGGGGTGAAGCTGGCGGGGGTGGTGCAGAGCACCCTGCCCCAGCTCGGCCTGCCCGGCCTGCCCACCCCGAAGCGGGAGACGAAGTGATGCGACGCACGCTGCTGCTGGCCCTGGCGCTGTTTGCGCCGGCCCCGGCCCTGGCCTTCTGCGGGTTCTTCGTGTCGGGGGCCGACGCGAAGCTGACGAACAACGCGTCCCAGG
>JAGQJJ010001431.1 GCA_020430675.1 Myxococcales bacterium | reverse complement strand
GAAGGCCCTGGTCCTGCTCGACAAGGTGCGCCGCGCCGAGATCCCCGACATGAAGGCCCGCCGGGCCGACGTGCCCGACGACCTGGTGCGCATCGCCCTCAAGGCCCTGACCCAGAACCGCGACGCCCGCTACGAGCAGGCCGAGGATCTGCAGCGGGCGCTGACGGGCTTCCTGTACTCCAACTGGCCCGACTTCAGCCGCCGGCGGCTGGTGGAGTTCATGCGGCGGGTCTTCGGCGACCAGCGCTTCGTGCTGCCGCTGCCGGTGCAGACCGACGCCGATGACTTCGACATCACCTCGGGCAAGAGCGTCATCTTCGACCTGCGCAACATGCAGCCGGTCGGCGGGGGCCCGGCGCCCTCGCTGAAGGCCCCCGCGCCGGCGCCGCCCCAGCCCGTCGCGGCCCTCGACCAGCTCCAGGTCCTCGACGACGGCGAGTTCGACGACGACGACAGCACCATGGCCGGCAACTTCCAGGTGGGGGGCTTCGAGGAGGAGCGCACCATCACGGAGCCGGTCTGGGCCGGGCAGTCCCTCTCGCCCCTGGCGCCCACCGCGGCCGGCGACGACGACG
>JAGQJJ010001430.1 GCA_020430675.1 Myxococcales bacterium | reverse complement strand
GCAGGTGCGGCCGGTTGGCATCAAGGCCGAGCGGTTCGAGTACGAGCTGAGCAACGTCAACGGCGTGGGCGGCGCGACGCGGTTCGAGCATGTGTTCGACCGGGTGGTGCCCAACGACGCCCTGGGCGAGGCCGAGATCGTGGTCTTCAACGAGGTGCCGGCGGAGGAGCAGTTCTACGTCACGGGCATCCGGGTGCTGGCTTACGACAGCGAGGGCCACAGCGTCGAGACGGCGATGCCCATCTCGGTGCACCGGCCCATCGAGGTGCGGTTCAACGGGAAGCAGGAGGTGGCGGAGCGCTACGAGCCGGTGCCCGTGTCGGGCTGCATCCCGGGGTCGTTCGACAGCCAGGTCTCGTACGCCGAGTCGCGCACCGAGACGCGCCAGCGCCAGGTGAGCGTGACGGTCAGCCAGAACTGGAGCCGGAGCGAGGGCCTGACCATGAACCAGTCGTGGCAGGAGGGCATCGCGCAGGGCGAGAGCCGCAGCCGCAGCTTCACGGAGAGCGAGCGCGAGGAGGAGGAGGTCGCCGAGGCCTACAACATCGACTACGCCGAGAGCGAGTCGAACCGGG
>JAGQJJ010001429.1 GCA_020430675.1 Myxococcales bacterium | reverse complement strand
CAATTCCGCGCCGCCGAACCATTTGCCCAGCACCGTCGCATAATTTTGTGGCAAACGCTGGATCGATCCTTCGGCGCCAGCGGCGCGGGCGGCGTGGGCGATAGCCGCCTCATCCGACACGACCGCCAGATCGCCACAGGCAATGTTGTAGGTGACGGTGTCATGATAATGGACCGGCTCCTGAAACAGCACCGTGATTCGTCGGCGCCAGTCGGCCAGCGCCAGTTCGCGCAGGTCGATCCCATCCCAACTGACCCGGCCCACCTCCGGGTCGTAAAACCGGCATAGCAGCTTGAGCAGCGTGCTCTTGCCCGCGCCGTTCTCACCGACGATGGCCACGATCCGGCCGGCGGGGAGCGTGAGATCGAAGCCGTCCAACGCCAAGCGCTGACTGCCGGGATAGCGGAAACTCACGTTTTCCAACCGGATCGTTCCCGGCGCATTTGCCGGCGGGAACACGGGATGCCTCGGCTCCATGACACGGGGACATAGGGCCAGAAATTCGTGCAGGTTTTCCAGAAACAGGAGGTTGCTGTACATCTCGCCGACGCTGCCCAGCGCGGTGCGCAACAGTC
>JAGQJJ010001428.1 GCA_020430675.1 Myxococcales bacterium | reverse complement strand
CGACGTCGACGCCGCCGGCCTCGCGCCGCCCGACGCTGGGGTGGACGCCTGCGTGGCCACCGGTGACGAGGTGTGCAACGGCGTCGACGACGACTGCGACGGCATCGCCGACGAGCGCTTTGGCGTCGGCGGCGACTGCGCCGTCGGCCTCGGCGCCTGCGCGCGAACCGGCCACCGCACCTGCGCGCCGGATGGCACCGCGGTCTGTGACGTCGAAGCCGGCCAGCCGACCGACGAGTCGTGCAATGGCCTCGACGACGACTGCGACGAGCAGACCGATGAAGGTTTCGATGTGGGCCTGGCGTGCTCCTTCAGCGAGGCCGCCTGCATCTCGCGCGGCTTCATGGTCTGCACTGAAGACGGCGCGGGCACCGTCTGCGGCGCGACGCCGATCGTTGTGCGTGACGAGCTGTGCAACCAGCTCGACGATGACTGCGATGGCAACGTCGACGAAGGCGTCCTCGTCACCCTCTACTTCGATGGGGACAACGACCTCTACGGCGACGACGCCATGACGATGATGGGCTGCCCGGACATGGTCGCGATGTACGTCACGCAGGGCGGCGACTGCAACGA
>JAGQJJ010001427.1 GCA_020430675.1 Myxococcales bacterium | reverse complement strand
GGGCCCCTTCGAGGCCTTCTACCGCGAAATCACCGAGGGGATCGAAGCCCCGACGTCCATACGCCGCAACATCCGCACCATTGCCTGGATCGATGCCGCCGTGCGCTCGCTCAAGTCGGGCGAGGTGGTGCGCTTGCAGGCAGCCGAAACCTGACCGCCAACGCGGCAACACCGAGAGTTACAGAGCCGATGTCCTACGAAATCGTTCACGACAATGCCCGGCTTTGGGTCACGCGCGATGGCGCGCTGCTCGGCGGCTACGCGGCCAACAAGCTGCGTGCCTACGCCTTCCCGTTCTTTTCGCCCAACGGGGCGCTGGTGCTGCAGGAAGCGCCGCCCGATCACCCGCATCACCAGGGCATCTGGGCGGGGCTGGACGTCGACGGGCACGACCTCTGGAACGCCGGATCGTTCGACGTGCCGCGCAACCGGCAGGAGCTCGTCGTGCCGCTCCGCGAGATCGAGACCGCGTGCTCCGAAACTGGGGCGCGACTGACCCACGAGGTCCGCTGGGTGAGTGTCGATGGCGCGGACCTCCTCCGCGAACGGCGGGAGGTCGTCTTCCGCGCGGCGCCC
>JAGQJJ010001426.1 GCA_020430675.1 Myxococcales bacterium | reverse complement strand
CTCGCCAGGATCGAGCATCCGGGCGTGGTCAAGATCCACCGCACCGGCCGCGACGGCGACCTGCTGTTCCTGGTGATGGAGCTGGTGCGCGGCGTGTCGCTCGACCGGATCGTCGCCGACCTCGCAGCTTCGGACGGTCCGCCGACCCTGCAGCGACTGCGCGCGCTCCTGGGCGAAGCGCGACTCGTCGGACTCAGCAACCTGCTGCCACCCGACGACGACGCGCCGTGGTGGGTCGGGGTGACGCGCATCACCGCTGCGATCCTGCAGATCCTCGAGGCGGTGCACGAGCGCGGCGTGCTGCACCGCGACCTGAAGCCGTCGAACGTGATGCTGCGGGTCAGCGGCCATCCGGTGCTCCTCGACTTCGGCATGGCTTCGTTCCGCGACCAGGAAGGCTCGCAACTCACCTCACGGCTCTACGGCACGCTCCAATACCTCGCTCCCGAGCAGCTGCGCGACTCGCGCACCGGCAAGGACGAACGCACCGACGTCTATCAGGTCGGCGCGATCCTCTACGAATTCCTGACCCTGCGCCGCGCCTGCGACGACCTCGATGCGCTGCGCGGCCATCGC
>JAGQJJ010001425.1 GCA_020430675.1 Myxococcales bacterium | reverse complement strand
ACTGCGACGGCATCGCCGACGAGGGCCCCGACGGCGGCGATCCCGTGGCCCCGGGCGACTGCGCCACCGGCCAGCCCGGCATCTGCGCCATCGGCCAGCGCGCCTGCATTGACGGCAGCGTGATCTGCATCCCCGAGCAGAGCCCCCAGGAGGAGATCTGCGACGGCTTCGACAACGACTGCGACGGCTCCGTGGACGAGGGCCTCGTCAACGCCTGCGGCAACTGCGAGTCGCTGCCCGAGGAGATCTGCAACGGCATCGACGACGACTGCGACGGCGTGGCCGACAACGGCGAGCTCTGCGTGAACGGCGCCTGCGTCGATGGCAACTGCCGCCAGTTCTGCGAGGGCAACGAGTGCGTCGAGGCGGGCACCTACTGCGATCAGCCCACCGGCCTGTGCATCTCGCCCTGCGACGGCGTGGAGTGCGAGTTCGGCTGGATCTGCAACCAGAACTCGGGGATCTGCGAGGATCCCTGCGCCGGCGTGGACTGCGCGGCGGGGGAGCGCTGCTGGCGCGGCGCCTGCGGCCCCGATGACTGCGTGAGCACCGGCTGCCCCGGCGGCTCTATCTGCA
>JAGQJJ010001424.1 GCA_020430675.1 Myxococcales bacterium | reverse complement strand
TACAACCCCGGCGTCCGGATCATCGACCCCGCCGTCTTCCGCGCCTTCCAGACCAGCGACCCCGACGGCGACGGCCTCGGCGACCAGTGCGACCCCGACGACGACGGCGACGGGATCGACGACTGCGGCACCGACGGCGTCTGCTCAGAGACCGACAACGGCGCCGACGACGACCGCGACGGCCGCATCGACGAAGACGGCGAGTGCCAGCCCGGCAGCGACCGCTTCGAACAGTGCGACCGCGGCGACCGCGACCTCCAGGACAACGACGCCGACGGCTGGACCGACGAATACACCGAGCGCGAGCTGCCCCGGATCTTCTGGCCCGGCCCCGACCCCGACGGATCCGAAGACAACTGCCGCAAAGTCCCCAACCCGCAGCAGGAAGACCTCGACGGCGACGGCGAAGGCGACGCCTGCGACGCTGATGATGACGGCGACGGCGTGCCTGACGAAGAGGATCTGTGCCCCTTGGTGGCCGACGCCGGGCAGGGCGATCTGGACGGCGACGGGCTGGGCGACGCGTGCGATGAGGATGGCGACGGTGATGGCATCGACGACGCAGAGGATCCCTGCCCG
>JAGQJJ010000141.1 GCA_020430675.1 Myxococcales bacterium | reverse complement strand
AGCGGCGCCGCGGGCGGCGAGGGGGAAGCGGAACGACTCGTTTTCGAAGGGGTGGTTGGGGTGCACGCGCCCGTTGCGCTGGGCACGGCGCGGGTCGGCGACGCAGCGACCACCGTCGCGCAGCCAGGGGTGGCGCAGCCCCGAGCTGGCCCCGGCGAGCAGCCAGGTGTCGCTCAGGCGCACGCGGTAGCTGATCAGCTCGGTGGCGCAGCCGGCGACCGGCACCGGGGGCGCGGGCGCGAGGCGCGGCGGCTTGGCGCCGTCGGCGCGACGGGCCTGCGAGCAGGCGTAGAAGTCCTGCGAGGTGTCATCGACCGCGAGCACCAGCTTGTGCGGGCCGACGTCAATGACCCGATAGCGCAACGGATCGCGCCGCTGGTCAGGCGGCAGTTCAACCGCCCGCGCGACGAAGGCCTCGCAGCCCTCGGCGGGGTTGCCGTCGGCGTCGTATTGCACCGAGAAGCGGTCGATCAAGACGGTGTCGCCGGCTTCGATGCCGGTGCGGCAGAAGTCGCGGTTGTAGTCGAGCAGCGCCCACGTGTCGCCCGCCTCGCTGCGCCCCCCAAACTGCCCGGTGCGGCTGTCGGAGCGCGGGATGATGCCTTCATAGCTGAGCCGGAACTCCTCAAACGGCGCGCGCAGCGGGTCCTCTTCCACCACTTGCACGCCCTCGTAGCCGCCGACCACCGATTGCAGGCGATCGGCCATCTCGGTGGCGGTCTCTTCCTTGTCGGTCGAGGCGTAGCCGACCGGCAGGCAGAGCGCGGGCTCGGCGGGGTCGCCCTCGGCGGGATCGCCCTCGGCCGCGCCGGTGGGTGGTTCGAAGCGGCAGAAGTACGGGAACCGGTCGGGTTCGAGGCGCGTCGGCGCGTTGCGGATGAGGCCCTGCGGCACCGCAACCACGCGGTTGAGCCGGGTCAGCGCGTTGCCTTGCACGTTGCCCTGGTCATGCAGCTCGCGATAGCGCTCGCCGCGGCGCACGACCGGGTCGCTGCGCCCGTGCACGACCTGGCGGTCCGCGTCGATCACCGTCGGCTGCCCGGTGGCGACCGGCAGCCGCAGGTCGAGCAGCGGCGCGGCCTCGGCATCGAACGCCACCCGACAGTCGGTGCCCTGACAGATGTCGAGGTCGCAGTCGGTGCCCGACGCCAGACACTGCTCGGGCGGCGCCAGCGTGAAGCGCAGGTCGCGGTCGAAGGCACACCGCAGCTTGCAGACGCCGGTCTCGCCGCGGTCGGCCAGCGCGGCATCGGGCGCGCACCATTGACCCTCGGGGCAGGCGGCGCTGCCGGCGCAGGGCGCGAGGCAGGCGCCGTCGTAGCAGATGCGGCCGCCGCGGCACTGATCATCGGACCGGCAGGTCGAGGGCACGCAATAGCCCGAGAGGCCATCGAGGTCATCGGGGCAGCTGCCCGAAGCGCGCAAGGGCGCCGCCGGGCACAGGTCGTCGAGCGCGGTGACCCGGCGGGCGAGGCCGTCGTCGATCACGTAGAACGCCTCGACCGGCAGACCGACGCTGCCCGCCAGCCGCGTGCGCACCTCTTCGGTGCCCGAGAGGAGCAGGTCATTGGAATATCGGGCGAAGATGGGCCGGCCATCGACGGTGAGCAGCGGCTGCGGCTCGACCACCTCAATGGTGCGCAAGGCGGTGTCTTCGCTGGCGATCAGCACCGAAGCCGTCCGGTCGATCAGGCGCAGGGCCATGTCGACGACCGCGTTGGTCAAGGTCTGCGGCGTGCGCACGCGGGGCGTGTCGTCGTCGAGGTCGACGATGGCGATCTGGCCGGTCGCGTCGAGCGCGTACAGGAAGGTGCGCAGCCGCCCACCGACCGTGACCGGCGCGATGAGCAGTCGCGTCGGGCCCAGCTCAAGCTGGGCGCCGCCTTCATTGTCATCGGCCGCGGCATAACAATCGCTGTCTTCGGGGTAGTCGAGCACGCCGTCGCCGTCGTTGTCGAAGCCGTCACCGCAGCTCGGTCGCCGCTGATCGCTGTAGCGCAGCGCCGCGTCGCGGTCGTTGCACCCTGGGTCTTCGAGGTCGATCAGGCCGTCGTCATCGTTGTCGACGCCATCGGCGCAGCTCGGGTCGCCGGGCGTGGATTCCAGATCGAAGGGATCGACCTCACGGTTGTCGGCGTCGGACGCGCAGCCCGGGTCGGCGCGGTCGATGAGGCCATCGCCGTCGTTGTCCACACCATCGGCGCAAGCGGCGGGACCGGTGCAGGCCTCGGCCGCGATCGGGGCGTCGCCGGCGAACAACGAGGCGCACGCGGGCGGGTCGGTGCAGTCGCTGTCGTCCGCATCGATGAGGCCATCTCCGTCGTTGTCGGCCCCATCGCTGCAAGTCGGCATGCGTTCGGCGCAATCGGGGTCGGCCTCGTCGATGAGCCCGTCCCCGTCGTTGTCGACGCCGTCCGCGCAATCGGAGAGCCGAAGGCAGTCGGTCACCGGATCGGCGAGGTCGCCGCGGCCATCCTCGACGGCGGGGGTGCGCACGCGGAAGCCGTCTTCGCAGGTCCGCGTGCGGCTGATGTCGATGACGCGCGGCGCCGCCTCGGGCGCGTCGAGGTCGATGATCGAGATGGCCGGTGCGTTGGCGTGCGCGACGACGAGGCGATGGCCGTCGGGCTGAATGGCCAGCGCCGCCGGATGCGTGCCCGGCGGCAGCGCGACGGTGGCGAGCACCGCGTCGTCAACCGATTCGACGCCGGCGCGCGCGGCGCGTTCGAGCGCGTCGAGGTCGAGCCAGATGATGGTGTCGGTCATCGGCGCGCTGCTGAAGCCCCAGCGCGCGCCATCCAGCAGAGGGCGGCCACGGTCGACCGGCGGCCACACCACCGCGTCGAACAAGGGCCCGGCACCCAGTGCAAAGCGGCCGGCTTCGCGCAGGTTGCCATCGTCGAGCAGCACCGAGATCGTGCCGGAGGTCGAGTTGAGCGTGAAGACGAAGCGGCCGTCGGGGTGCGCCTCGACGTCGGCGATGAGGTCGTCGATGTAGACCCCGGTCACCCCGGGAACGGTCGGGTCGACGTCGAGGATGCGCTTGCCGGCGGTGCCGCTTTCGCCGGCTTCGCCCGCGACGACGTCGAGCACCGCAACCTCGCCGCGCAGGTTGCTGCCGACATAGGCGCGCACCTGCCCGCTGCGGCCTCGCGCTTCGCATTCGGACTGGGTCAACCGGCGCAGCGTGGGCGGGTCGCCGGCGGCCAGTTCGGTGCAGCCGCAGCCATCGAGCGGCAGACCGGCGCGGCCATCGCTGGCCTGGCCCACCTGCCCCGTCAACGGGTCGAGCGCCGCACACCGGAAGGTGATGAACTGCGCGCCTTCGATGCGGGTCACCGCGGTCGTCTCGGGCACATCGCAGCCGACGACCAGCGCCGCGCCGAGCAGGCCGGCGATCAGACCGCCCTTCTTGCAATCGGTCGCGTGCATCAGGGCACCGTCGCGGTCAGCGTGAAGCGGCTTGTCGAGCGGGGATCGAGGTCGAAGACCGCCAGCGCGTGGTCATTGAACAGCGTCGCATAGCCGCGCAGCGTGCCGCCCGCGTCGAGCATGAACGCCAGGTCGTGCGGCCCTTGCCCCGTCTCGATGCGGGCCACCGGGCTCAGCGTCGTCGGGTCGACCACCACCACGCGGTCATCGTCGAAGAGGGTGACATAGACCAACCCGCCGCCAAGCGCCTCGACCGAGTCGGGCGCGATGCCCGCACACTCGCCCGGCCGGCAGCCGGCCACGCGCACGGTATCGGGCGTGCCGCCCAGCGGAATCGAGGCGATCAGCGCGTTGCGGGGCGTGCCCGAGCCGCGGACCGTTGTGTCGAAGATGCGCAGCGCGCCTTCGCTGCTGTTGGCGACGTAGAGCAGCGAGCCATCGGCGCTGAAAGCCAGCCCGCGCGTGCGCCCGCCGCCGTCGTATGGATACACCGTCACCGCGCGCTGCGGCGAGAGCTGGCAGTCCTGCGCGTTCACCAGGCCGCCGACGTCGGGCGAGCGCAACAGTCGCGGGAACTCGGCGACCACCTGCACCTCGCGTTCGAAGCGGTCGCTGACGTACCACCAACCGAGCACCGGATGCCGGGCGACCGCGGTCGCGCCATTGGCCAGGTTCACCGAGCAGCGAAAGACCGGCAGCCCGGTGTCGGCCACGCTCCAGCGCGACAGCACCCCGCGGTCGGCGTGGGTGACCACCAGGTCCTCGCCGGTCAACGAGAGCCCGTAGGGGTTCGTCTCGAAGGTGCGCCCGGCGAACGAGTCGACCGTGCCGATGGTGAGGTGGTCTGCCGCGTCGCCAGCGGCGGCGTTGATGTCCACCTGCAACAGCCTGCTGGTGACCGACTCGGACTTGTAGGTGTCGCGGGTCACGGTGAAGCCGCGCACGGCGCCGCCCGGCTGGCCGATGACCAGCTCACCGGCGAACAGGCCAATGCGCTTGGTCGCCTCGGGCAGCACGCGGCGCTCGGCCGTGTCGTAGACCATCAGCGTGCCGGCGTTGTAGCGCCGGTCGAACACCGCGTTGGTGATGTACAGATAGCGGCCGTCCGGGTGCGCAGCGATGCCCACCGGGAAGTACAGCGCATCATCGGGCGGCGGTTCGCCGACCTCGTCGACGGCGCACGCGGCGCAGAGCGCGCCCACGCATGCCCACAGGGCCCATCGGATCACCGGGCCTCCTCACGAATGGCCGCCTGCGCGGCCGCCAGGCGTGCGATGGGCACGCGATGGGGGGCGCAGGTCACGTAGTCGATGCCCACGCGATGGGCCCACTCGACGGTGTCGGGCTGCCCGGCGTGCACGCCAGCGAGGCCGCACGGCAGCCCGGGTTTGACCCGGCGCCCGGCAGCGATCGCCTGCTCGATCAGCCGACCCACCGAGCGCTCGTCGAGACGCACGAACGGATCGGCCGGCAACACCTCGTTTTCGAGATAGAACGGCAGGAACCGCCCCGCATCGTCCCGGTTGAGACAATACGTGGCGATCGTCAGGTCGTTGGTGCCGAACAGGAAGAAGTCGACCTCGGCCGCCAGCTCGTCGGCCACGAGGCAGGCCTGCGGCGACTCGATCATGGCGCCGACCCTCACCCGTACCGGCGTGCCGTCGCCGATGACCTCCGCGGTCACGCGGTCGAGCCGCCGGCGCAGGCGGCGCAGCTCCTCGGCGCAGGTCACGAGCGGGATGACCACATCAAGGTCCGGGTGACCGCCCACATCGACCGACGCTTCGATCAGCGCGCGCATCTGCACTTCGTACAGTTCGGGGAAGGTCAACCCGAGCCGACAGCCGCGATGGCCAAGCAGCGGGTTGTCGGTGCGCAGCAGGCGGGCGCGGGTGATCAGGTGCTCGACCGGCGCATCGAGCCGGGCGGCGACCGCCTCCAGCTCATCGCGCTCGGAAGGCATGAAGTCGTGCAGTTGCAAATCGAGCAGCCGTACGGCGACCGGCCGGTCGGGCATCGCCTCAAAAAGCGCACGAAAATCGCGCCGTTGCTGCGGAAGAATATGCTCGACCTCGCGCTTGCGCACCCGCGCATCGGGCGCGAGCACCATCGAGCGCACCAGGGTCACCCGGCGCTCGTCGAGGAACATGTGCTCGGTGCAGCAGAGGCCAACGCCGTCGGCGCCGTGCTCGCGCGCCCTCTCCGCCGCGGTGCCGTGGTCGGCGTTGGCGCGCACCGAGAGGCGCCGCCGCGCGTCGGCCCACTCCATCATGACCGCGTAGGTCTCAGGCGGCGCCGCGGGCGTGGTCGCCGCTTCGCCCAGGATGACCTCGCCCGTGCCGCCATCGATGGTCAGCGCGGTGCCGGCCTCGATCCAGTGCTGGCTGGTGCGCACCCGGAACCGGCCGGCGCGCTCGTCGACGATGATGTCGGCGCAGCCGGTGACGCAGACGCGCCCCAGGCCGCGCGCCACCAACGCCGCGTGGCTGGTCATGCCGCCGCGCGAGGTCAGCACGCCGACGGCGGCGCGGATGGCGTCCATGTCTTCGGCCGCCGTCTCGATGCGGACGAGGACGACCGCCTCGCCCGCCGCGCCGCGGCGCACCGCCTCGTCGGGGTCGAAGATCGCGACGCCCGAGACGGCGCCCGGGCTGGCCGGCAGGCCGCGTGCCACCACGCGGCGTCGGGCGTGCAGATCGACGCTGGGGTGCAGCAGGCGCGTCAGGCGCTCAGGACGCACGCGCAACAGCGCCTCGTCGGTCGAGATCAGCCCGTCGCGGGCCATGTCGACCGCCGTGCGCACCGAGGCCCGCGCCGAGCGCTTCGCGGTGCGCGTCTGGAGCATCCAGACGTGGCCGCGCTCGATCGTGAACTCGATGTCCTGCACGTCGCGGAAGTGGCCCTCCAACGTGTGCGCGATGCGGGTCAGCTCGGCAAAAGCGGCCGGTCCCCGCGCCTCCAGGCTCACCCCCGGGTCTTCCGCGTCCTGCGCGGCGAGCGGCAGCGGGGTGAAGGCGCCGCTGACCACATCTTCGCCTTGCGCTTCCGGCAGATATTCGCCGAAGACCCGCGGCTCGCCGGTGTTCGGATGCCGCGTGAAGGCCACGCCGGTCGCCGAGCCCGGCCCCAGGTTGCCGAAGACCATGGCCTGCACCGTCACCGCGGTGCCCAGCTCATCGGGGATGCCGTGCGTGCGGCGGTAATTGATGGCGCGGCGGGTGTTCCACGACTGGAAGACCCCGATGATGGCCGCCTCGATCTGGGCCAGCGGCTCGACCGGCACCGCGGCGCCGTTGTCGGCCAGCGCTTTCTCCCACGCGCCGAGCAACCCGGCATAGGCGTCGTCGGGCAGCGCTTCAAACGAGGCGTACGGCGTCTCGCCCAGCACCGCGTCGCGCACGTTGGGCAGCAGGGTCGGGTCGAGGTCGGGCAGCACCGCGGCGTACATGCGCAGAAAGCGCCGGTGGCTGTCGAGCGCAAACCGGCGGTTGCCGCCGGCGCGGTGGGCCAGGCCGTCGACCAGCTTCGCCGAGAGGCCGACGTTGAGCACGGTGTCCATCATGCCGGGCATCGAGACCGAGGCGCCGGAGCGCACCGAGACCAGCAGCGGCGCTTTGGGGTCGCCCAGCCGCAGGCCCGTCGCCGCCTCGACATGCGCCACGCCGCGCGCGATTTCGGGTCGGATGGCCTCGGGATAGCGCCGACCTGCCGCGAAATACGCCCGGCAGGCATCGGCGACGAGCGTAAAGCCCGGGGGCACGGGCACGCCCAGGCGGCTCATCTCGGCCAGCCCCGCGCCTTTGGCGCCGAGCGCGGCGACCATGTCGCCCCGCCCCTCGGCGGTGCCATTCCCGAAGGTGTAGACCCGCATCGCGCCTCTGCGGTCGGAAAACACGACCTTCTACTCGAACGAGTCGGCCCGGTCAATCGGTGGGCGCGCTTGCGTCGCAGGCGGGCCACCCTTCCCGCCCGCTCGGCGCCACAATGGGGGGGCGGCCGGATCAGTCTTCGGCCGGCTTTTCTTTGTCGCCGCCGCGCGCGGCCTTGCGGTTGCGCTTCACCCGGGTCTTCGTCTTGATCTCGGGCTTCACGGGCGAGCGGCTGACGCTCTTGTCATTTGGGATGAAGCGAATCTCGGTGCTCACCTCAAGCGAGAGGCTGGTCAGCACCTTCTGCAGCTCCAGCCCGATGTCGAGCCGTTCCAGGAACTCGTGAATCTCTTCTTTGACCGCGTCGAGGATGTCGGCCTTGTAGTCGTCGAGGCGGTGGGTGATGCGGTCGACCACCTCGCGCGGCAGGGCCAGGTCGCCGACCAGGCGCCGCACCGAGTCCTCGGCGTTGTCGACCACCAGATTGCTGGTCTGGCGCGCGCGGCGCAGCACCTCGCCGACGATGGCCTCGCGGGTGTCTTCGTCGCTGATGGCGTCCACGCCCTGCCGGATGGCCTTGCGCACCAGGTGGGGCACCAGCTGCTCCAACCGGCCGCGCCGGCCGCCCTCGTCGCCCACGCGCTCGTCGCGGGCCGAAGCCCCGGACTCGCCCGGCTCGTCGCTTCCGTCTTTCATGGCACTCCGTCCGCTTTCGCTGCGGCCCGCGCGCGCGTGGCGCTCACGCCGTCCAAGGCGCTCGCCAGCACCGCCAGGCGGTGGCCTTCTTCGTCATCGCCGGCCGCGCTCGCCGCCTCGGCAAACTCGCGCCACCAAATCGGCGTGGCATCGGCCAGCGCGG
>JAGQJJ010001423.1 GCA_020430675.1 Myxococcales bacterium | reverse complement strand
GAGCGCGGCGAGCGGCGAGCTGCTGCCGGGCTCGATCGTGGCCTTCAACCCCCAGCCCGAGCCGCCGGGCCTGCCCGCCGCGGTGGTGCTTGAGCTGCGCTTCGACGGCGCCGCCAGTGACATCGGCGTCGGCGTCTCGGCCGAGATCAACGGCGCGACGGTGAGCTGGCAGTAAGGGCCCGGCGAATCATCGGGCGCCAGGGCGGCATCTCTTCCCCGCCGCCGCGACCGAGGAGGAGCCGGCATGCACATCGCCATCACCGGCGCGTCGTCGGGCATCGGCGCCGGCTTCGCGCGCGCCTTCGCCGCCCGCGGCGCCTCGCTGTCCCTGGTCGCCCGCCGCCGCGAGCTGCTGGCCGCGCTCGCCGAGACCCTTCCGACCAGCACCCATCTCGTCCCATGCGACTTGAGCGACCCATCGACCGCGACCGCCTGGCTCGCGCCGGCTGAAGCCGCGCTCGGTCCCATCGACGTGCTCATCAACAACGCCGGCGCGCAAGTCATCGCGCCTTGCGCCGAGGTCGACGTCGAAGCCGGCGAACGCTCGTTGCGGCTCAACCTGCACACCCCCCTGCGCCTG
>JAGQJJ010001422.1 GCA_020430675.1 Myxococcales bacterium | reverse complement strand
CGGCTTCGCCGAGCTGCTCGGCACCCTCGACCTCGACGAGGCCCGCCGCCAGGAGGCGCTGGACCGCATCAGCGCCGCGGCCGGCCACGTGATGGACCTCCTCGCCGACGTGCTCGACCTCAGCCGCATCGAGGCCGGCGCGCTCCCGCTCGCCGTCGAGCGGGTGGTCGTCGGCGAGGTGGTGGCTGAGGTCTTCGGCCTCCTGTCGACGAAGGCGGAGCAGCGGCGCGTCGAGCTCTCGCACGACGTCGCCGACGAGACCGTGCTCGCCGACCGTCGCCGGCTGCGGCAGGTGCTGCTCAACCTGGTCGGTAACTCCATCCGGCACGGCCGGCCGGGCGGCCACGTCACGGTGCGGTCGGGCCTGACGAGCGACCGCGGCTGGGTGGTGACGTACGTCGACGACGATGGGCCCGGCATCCCTCACGACTTCATCCCGCGGGCCTTCACCGCGTTCGCCCGCCCGAAGCGCCCTGCCGCACAGCGCGGTTCGCGCATCGACGGTGAACCCGGGGCAGACGAGGGCATCGGGCTCGGGCTCGGCCTGGCGCACGGGCTGGCGGAGGCGATGGGCGGCGAG
>JAGQJJ010001421.1 GCA_020430675.1 Myxococcales bacterium | reverse complement strand
GCCGCGCCATCCAGACGGCCGGCAACCTCGAGTCGCTCCTCAAGAGCGAGCGCAACATCGAGGTGAAGGCCACCCCCGGCGAGGGCGACAGCCTCGACGAGATCACCACGGTCGCCGTGGTGTTCCCGGCCGCCGAGGACACCGCCAAGCTCGACGTCGAGTTCGTGGGCAAGAACCTGCCCGAGTACGAGATCGGCGACGTGGACGGCACCTCCGTCCGCCTGGTGATGAAGGCCGACGCCATCCGCTCCTTCCAGGAGGACGCGGTGGACAAGGCCATCGACACCATCGAGCGGCGCATCAACGCCTTCGGCGTGGCCGAGAGCACCATCTCCCGCCGCGGCGAGGGCGAGCTGGTGGTCCAGCTCCCCGGTCTGACCGAGGAGGAGTTCGGCGAGGCCAAGAAGAAGCTGGCCCAGACCGGCCAGCTTCGCTTCCAGATCGTCGATCGCGCCGGCGCCGCCGACTTCGCCCAGAAGGTCTCGGCCCGCCGCCCGCTGCCCGACAACTGGCCGGCCGACCTCGACGCCGACCTCAAGAAGCACAAGATCGCGGTGACCGGCGGCACGGTGCGCAGCAC
>JAGQJJ010001420.1 GCA_020430675.1 Myxococcales bacterium | reverse complement strand
GAAGGCGGTGAACGGGAAGGCGTAGTCCCGCTGGTACCAGTTCCGGAAGCTCGGGCGCATCAGGCGGGCGTCGGTGGCCCAGGAGGCGCCGAAGACGACGGTGTGCTGGTCGTCGAAGAAGTCGCGCGCGTACCCCTGGTAGGAGCGGATCCATGGCTCGAAGCCGGGCAGCGGGGCGAAGGCGGTCGAGGTGTGCTCCCAGCCGTTGCCGACCAGCTCCTCCACGCCCCAGGCGCTGGCGCCCGCGGGGCTCGATCCCACCGGGGTGGGGGCGTGGTGGTTGAAGCCGAAGGTGCCCCGCTCGGCGGTGGGCGGCGCGTCCCCCCAGGGGTAGGGGCGCAGCTCGCCGCTGGGGGTGTGGTAGGCGGCCCGTTGCAGCTCGGCCTCCGTGGGCAGGCGCCCGCCCTGGTGGGCGCAGTAGGCCCGGGCCTGGGCGCCGCTGACCTGGACCGGCCAGCCCTCGGCCGCTTCAAAGGCCACGGGGCCGAAGACGGTCTTGACCGACAGCTGGGCCCCCTCCCGGACCCAGGACTGGGGAAAGAGGGAGGGGGGCGCGCCCTGGGATCGGTAGAAGTCCAGCCA
>JAGQJJ010001419.1 GCA_020430675.1 Myxococcales bacterium | reverse complement strand
CGACGATGACGCCCGGGAGGTCATCTGGGAGGACGTCGCCGACCAGCTCCGCGGCCGCCCGCGGGCCTGCAAGCTGGCCCTGGCGGCGTTCTTCTACGACAGCGATGACGCCCGCGCTCACTTCCTGGAGCGGGTCGGCCTCGACTGACCGCGACGGCGGGATCCACAGCACGCTCGCCCGCTCCCGCCGTTCCGGCGTACCCTGCCCCCATGGGAACCCTGCACCTGGTCGCCGTCCCCATCGGCAACCTCGAAGACATCACCCTCCGCGCCCTGCGCCTGCTGAAGACCGCCGAGCGCATCGCCTGTGAAGACACCCGGCGCACCGGCAAGCTGCTGGAGCTGCTGGGCATCGAGCGGCCCCGCCTGGTGGCGCTGCACGAGCACAACGAGGAGGAGCGCCTGCCCGGGCTCATCGCGGCGCTCGAGGCGGGCGAGTCCCTCGTCCTGGTCTCGGACGCCGGCACCCCGGCCATCAGCGATCCGGGCTTCCGCCTGGTGCGGGCCGCGGTGGCCGCCGGCGTCCCGGTGGTGCCGGTGCCCGGCCCCTGCGCCGCCATCGCCGCCCTCTGCGCCTCGGGCCTG
>JAGQJJ010001418.1 GCA_020430675.1 Myxococcales bacterium | reverse complement strand
CAGTCGGCGTAGACCCCGCAGATGTCGTCGCAGGTGGCCAGCATGCGGATGCCGCCGCCGGCGCCGCCCTGGCCCCCTTCGCCGCCCATGCCGCCGACGCCGCCCATGCCCCCCTCGCCGCCGGCGCCGGTGTCGGGGCGGGCGTCGGGGCGACCCCCGTCGGTCTCGACGAAGGCGTCGCGGATGCCCGCCTCGGGCTGCAGGGTGACCTGCTGGTCGGTGCCGCCGCCGTCATCGCAGGCGCCGAGGCCGACGAGGGCCGCGAGGGCCACGAAGAAAATCGAATTGTTGCGCATGGTTGCACCTCGGGGGCCGCAGGCCCGCAGCTTGCCCGGAACGGCGAGAGGAGATCCAGGGGTCAGCGCGTGCGGCGCAGGACCATGGCCTGGAGGAAGATGCGCCCGCGGCCGACCTGGCGAAACCAGCGGGCCTCGGCGAGCAGGTCGCGCACGATCCGCGTCTGATCCGTCGCGCGCCCCGAGGCGATGAGGTTGCCGCCGCTCAGGCCGCCGAAGCCGCCCGCCAGCAGCACGTCGCCGTTGCCCAGCGCGAAGGCGCCTCCGAAGGCGCGCGGCTGCTCCATGTT
>JAGQJJ010001417.1 GCA_020430675.1 Myxococcales bacterium | reverse complement strand
GGTCGGTTCCTGATACGCGATGCTCTCGGCGATGGCGCGGAACTCGGCCAGCATCGGCTCCATCAGGGGTGAATGGAAGGCGTGGCTGACCGTCAACGGCGCGACCCGGACACCCTGGCCCTTGAAACCCGCCGCGATCATCTCCACATCATCCGCCGCACCCGAGATAACCACATTGGCCGGCCCATTAAAAGCAGCGACGGAGACCGTGTCCTGGAACAACTCGACAGCTGCGGTCACCATATCGGGATCCGTCAGGATGGCCGCCATCGCCCCGCCGGCGGGCAGCGCGCCCATCAGGCGGCCACGGGCAGCGATCAGACGGGCGCCATCAGCCAGCGAGAAGATACCGGCCTGCACGGCTGCCGCATATTCACCCACGCTGTGACCAGCTACGACAGCCGGCTCAATCCCCCACGAGGCCCACAGCTGCGCCAGCGCATATTCGACGGCAAACAGCGCCGGCTGCGTGTATTGTGTCTGGTTAATCAGCTCACGATCCGCCTCCGCTTCCGGAAACAGCACCGCCAGCAGCGGTCGATCCATCTCCCCAGCCAGCGCCTCAGCGCAGGCCAGCAGTGCCTCG
>JAGQJJ010001416.1 GCA_020430675.1 Myxococcales bacterium | reverse complement strand
TCATCTTCCAGGCAGCGTAGTGCTTCGATGCCAGAGGCGGCTACCGTGGCTTTCATGCCCCAGGAGATGACTTGCTGCTGCAAGATGTGCCGGTTGGTGGCGTTGTCATCTACGATAAGTACCTGTTTGTCCGCGAGGAGCGGTTGGTTGGTCGCTAAGAATGGGGGACGCGTGGTGGGGGCAACGGCCGTTGTAATGGTGAAATGAAAAGTGGCACCTTTCCCCTCTTCGCTTTCGACCCACATCTGGCCGCCCATCAGCTCTGCCAATTGCTGGCTGATGGCCAGGCCCAGGCCGGTGCCGCCAAACCTGCGAGTAGTAGATGAATCAACCTGACTGAACGATTGAAACAGACGCTTCTGGTTTTCTTTGGAGATGCCAATGCCGGTATCTTTTACCGAAAAATGAGTTCGAGCCAGACCATTTTCTATGATTTGGCTATCGACACACACCACAACTTCCCCTTTTTATGTAAATTTGATGGCGTTGCCTAGCAAATTCACCAGGATTTGCCGCAGGCGTGTGACATCGCCCAGCAGCGTGGTAGGTGTGCGGTGATGAATGTAGTAGACCAGTTCCAATTTCT
>JAGQJJ010001415.1 GCA_020430675.1 Myxococcales bacterium | reverse complement strand
TCAGCGCGCTCGGGAGCGGGCTCGAGGGGAACGTGCTGAAGACCGAGGTCATGAGCAGCATCGGCGAGGCGCTCGTGGCGACGGCGGTCGGGCTCGCGGTCGCGATCCCGTCGGTGGTGGCCTACAACGCGTTCAAGAGCCGCATCAAGGCGATGTCGGCGAACACCGAGGGCATGGCGCGGCTCGTGCTCGCGCACCTGAAGTCGGAGAGCGCGCGCGCGGAGGCGGCGAATGGCCGGCGGTAGTCGCCTCGAGGACGACGACGGGCTGAACGAGATCAACGTCGTCCCGCTCGTCGACATCATGCTCGTGCTGCTCATCATCTTCATGGTGACGACGTCGTTCGTGCAGGAGCAGTTCGAGCAGGACAAGCCGCCGCCGAACGTGCCGGTGATGCTGCCGAAGGCGGCGAGCGCGCAGGAGACGAACAAGATGCTGCTGTCGCTCGCGATCAACGCGGGCGGCGAGCTCTTCCTGAACGGGAAGCCCGCGACGCTCGCGGACGTTCGCGCCCATGTCGAGGAGATGAAGGCGCGCGGCGCGAAGCTCGAGGCGTTCGTCGCGGCGGATGAGCGGCTCACGCATGG
>JAGQJJ010001414.1 GCA_020430675.1 Myxococcales bacterium | reverse complement strand
CTCCCAAGCGACGTCTCCCCGACGTTCCGCGTCGAGAAGACGCCCCACACCCCCGAATCGCATGCGCCTTTCCTTCGCCCTCTCTTTCTCGTTCTTCCTCGCGGCTTGCCCCGCGAGCGTCACGCCCGCCGGCACGGCCTGCGAGCGTGACGGCGATTGCGCCGGGGGTGTCTGCGTCGACGCCGGGGAGTCGCGGGTCTGCACGACCGCTTGCACGACCGACGAGGAGTGCGCCGCGGGATGGACCTGCGGCGAGGCGCTCTGCCGATGCGAATCGGCGCCGGAGCGCTGCAACGACCGCGACGATGACTGCGACGGCCTCGTCGACGAAGGATGTGAGACCCCCCCGGCGCCTCTGGGATGCGACGCCTCGCTCGAGTGCTTCACGCTGAGCCCCGGCGCCGACCAACTCGATCTTCTCTTCGTGATCGACAACTCCGGATCGATGGCCCAGGAGCAGAACGCGTTCCTTCGCGAGCTGCCGCGCGTCTTCCGAGCGCTCACGACCGGCGACGTGGACGAGGACGGCACGCCCGAGGCCCACCCGATCGTCGACGTTCGCGTCGGCGTGGTCACCACCGACATGGG
>JAGQJJ010000140.1 GCA_020430675.1 Myxococcales bacterium | reverse complement strand
TCGCCGCCCTGGTCGATGCCCGAGACGGCGTAGGGCACCGACGCGAGCAGGGCCGAGGTGAGCACCATGGCAACGCCGGGGCGGTTGCTGCCGCCGTCGGGCGCGGGCAGGCCGTCGATCAGGACCAGCGTGGTGCCGATGGCCGGGTTGACGGCAAAAACCGGCGCGTCGGTGCCGCGCGCGTCGCGGATGGCGGCGAAGTCGGCGGCGAGCCGGGCGGCTTCGGCGCTCTCGGCGACCGGGTGGGCGACGAGCACCTTCACGTCGAAACCGACGCCGGCCTTGTAGTAGAGGGCGCGGGCGATCTCGGCATTCTTGAACTCTGTGGTCGCGATATGAACCGAAGCGCGCGCTTGGTAGATGCGGTCGATGATCTCTTTGACCAGCGGCTCTTGCGGGCCGAAGTAGGCTTCGACGACGCCGTCTTCGGTGGGGTAGAAGTTGCGGTTGTTGGTGTCGGACGCGACCGTCTGGTCATAGAACGTGAACGTGGTCGAGAAGACACCGCCGTAGAGCGGATCGAAGGCGTTGCCGAAGTCGCGGGCCAGCTCTTCGGAGTCGGCGGCAAAACCCACGCGGACCTGTTTGTCGGCGTCTTTGGGGAAGCCGCCGGTCAGCACGAGCAGGCGCTGGCGGTCGGCGATGACCAGGCTGTGGGTCATGCGGTTGTCGTCGCCGGTGCGCAGGATGGGGTCGGCGCCGAAGACGCCGTTCCAGCTGATGGCGCCGTCGCCGAACTCGACGTGCAGGTTGCCGTCGTCGAGCGCGCGGAAGCCGGCCTGATTGCGGGTGTCGGCGTCGCCGACGACGCGCACGGTGATGCCGCGCAGGCGGGCGGCGAGCAGGGCGTCGGCGATGGGCTGGCTCTCGAAGGCCGGGAAGGCCACGTCGAGGGTGTTCTGGGCCCGGCGAATCAAGTCGACGACCTGCGCTTCGATGGTGGCAGCGGCCGCTTCGGTGGCGGGCACCGTGAGCGTGGCAAACTGCGTGGCGTAGGGCTTCTGGCCGCTCTCGGGTTCGAGGGTGCCGAAGTAGCTGGTCGGCGCGGGCGACTCGGGGGCGCAGCCGGCGAGCAGGGCCATCGCGAGCGTCGGGGCGAGGGTGCGCATGTTCATTCGAAGCTGCCCGACGAGATGTAGCCGCTGTAATCCGGGCTGTTGGGCATGCCCGGGGTGGCGCCGGTCAACGGCCGCCAGGCTTCGCGCACCCGGGCGCGCAGCGTGGTGTGCAGCGCGAGGCGCTCGCCGTCATCGAAGTCGTTGAGGCTGTAGGTGTGCCACGCGGCGTCGCGGTCGCCGCGGTTGTTGAAGATGATCTGCACGCGCTCCATCGAGCGGGCGGTGATGCGGTCCCAGGCGCCGGCGAAGGCCGGCTTGCGCGCGTCGCCGGCCGATTCGATGAGGCGGTTGTCGATGTCGGTCAGCACGATCTCGAAGGGGCCGTCGGGCAGGGCGAGGTCGTCGATGTAATAGTCGGCATCGAACGCGCCGTCGCGCTTGCGGGCGATGACCACAAACTCGTTCTGCTGCACCGGCTGGCGGCTCTCGCGCAGCGGGATGATATAGGTGTGCCGCGCGCGGTTGCCCGAGGGCGGCTCGCTGATGCCATCGAGGAAGTAGCCGGCTTCGATGCTGATCTGCCACCCGGTGAGGTGGATGGGGCGCGGGTGTTTGTTCTGCAGCTCGATGAAGACGTCGTCGGGGTCATGCACCCGATCGCGGCCGGTGCCTTTGACGCTGCCGGCCCACATGACCTCGGTGATGGTGACGTTGCCGCGCTCGCCGCTGCTCCGGTAGTCGTCGGCGGCGATGCCGCGGCGGTAGTCAACCGCCTGACCGCGCACGTCGGGCTCGGGCTCGGTCGCGCACGCGAGCAGCAGCGCCGGCAGCAAAACGAGCGCGAGGCGGTGCATCAGAAGGTGACCTCGCTGCCGAAGACAAAGACCCAGAAGTCCTCCTGGCCGCCGAGCGCGGTCTCTTGCACGCCGGCGACCTTGCTGACCGGGATCTTGTAGAACTCGCCGGGCATGAAGAGGCCGTAGCCGGTGTACAGGGCGAAGATCTCGTTGAACTGGCGCCGCAGCTCGATATCAAACTCCTGGCCGAGCGCTTTGCCCAGCCGGGCCTGGGCGGCGAACTCTTCGCGGCTGTAGCCGAAGGGCGGTTCGTCGATCTCGTCGAGGGTGCTGACGTTGAGGAAGGTGTCGCCGGTGTCGGTGAACATCCAGTAGTCGACCGAGAGCCGCGTGCCGAAGACGTCGAAGCCGAGGCCGGCGTGGCCAAACTGCGTGCCGCCGCTGCGGCTGAGGTCGTGCGGGGCGTGCTCGACGCCGCTGGCGTCGACGTAGGAGGACGGGCGCCACGCGGAGAGGCGGCCGATGGCGAGGCCGCCGATGCGGTCGCCTTTGAAGCTGACAAAGCCGCGCTCGAATTCGAGGCCGTCACTGGCGTAGCGGGCGCCGTCGAAATGGTAGAAGTCGGCGGCGGCGAGGAAGGTGACGCCGTCGCTGATGGGCAGCTCAAGGGTGGCGCCGCCGCCGTAGGCGTTGCCGAAGGTGTCGACGTCGCGGGCGACGTGGTCCTTGCGGTCGATGCCTTCGGAGTGGGCGAGCTCGGCGAAGACGCGCACGCCGCCGCCGCCCTCGAAGTCGCGCACGTAGGCGGCGCGCAGGCCAAGCATGTGCTGGTAGTCGCGGTCGGAGTAGTTGCCGAGCGTGCCGCCGTAGGTGAGGTCGGAGCCAGATGACTCGATGGGGCCGCCGCCGATCTGGGCGTAGAAGTAATAGGCGCGCGCTTCGATGGGCACCTCGGGCAGCGCGGCGTCGTCGAGCTCGTAGATGACCCCGCTGCGCAGGGTATTGGTCTCGCCGCGCTGGCCGAAGATGGTCTGCCGGCCGTCGCGGTAGAACTGGTAGCCGTTCTGGGGCAGGTCGTTGCCGCCGAAGAAGTCGATGGCCAGCACCCGCAGTCGGCCGAACTGGCGGAAGTCGAGCTCGGCGGTGATGGCGTCGAGGGTGCCACGCAACATGTAGTCGTTGGGCACGCCGCCGATCGAGAAGGGCTGGCGGCCGAGGCGCACGCTGGCGCGGAACTCGGGCAGGTCGACGAAGGCATATTCGGCGGCGAGGCGGTAGACGTTGAGGTCGCCCGTGGAGCCGGCGGTGCGGCCGAGCTGGTCGTCCTTCCAGATGGCGTCGTATTTGAGCTGCAGGTCGAAGGTGACGTCGCTCAGCGGGCGGTAGCTCAGCGTGCCGGTGATGTCGGAGTGGCCGAAGTCGCGGCGGTCGTCGCTGTCGATGATCGACTGGTACGAGGACTCGTCGAGCGGCCGATAGTCGCGGTTCTCGGTGGCGTAGATCGCCGTCGAGGCGCGCACCGACAGGAACAGGCCGCCGACCTCGTTGTCGTCGGCGAGGTTTTCGTCGCCGACGACCTCTTGCGCTTCTTCGACAAACGCCTGGCCGTCTTCAACCGCGGCCGCCTGGTCGCGGGTGTTCTCGTCGCCCTCTTCGATGAGCACGTCCTCGGACTCGGCCTGCTGGGCCAAGGCGGCGAGCGGCAGGCTCAACACGAGGGCGCAGATGCCCAGTCGCAATCGCTCAATTCCCATCGAGTACCTCGATCTGCCCCAGGCGTTGCACCCACATCTCCATGTCGAAACTCTCGAAGACGGGTCCGGTGACGGCGACGCGGGCGCCTTCGGGGGGCGAGAAGCCCCGGCGACCCAGCTCGGCGTCGATGTTGATCGACCAGCAGACCGGCAGGGCGTCTGCTTCGAATGGGACGCCGCCGGCGCAGACGGCCGGGCAGACGCGGCCCTCGCAGATGTCGCCGCAGAGCGGCCGGCAGCGGCCGCGGCAGTTGGCGGTGCAGACCGGGTCGGCGCTGCCATCGTCTTCGACGTCGGGGATGGCCTTGCTGGCCACGCGCATCGTGCCGAAGTTGGCGTTGGTCGGGGATTGGATGATGACGCCTTCGACGCGGCGAATCTCGGTGATGTCATCGATATCGAACGGCGCGGTGAGGCGGTCGTAGAGCACGGTGTGGGCGGCGTCGGCCGAGGGCGGGTCAAGCCGCTCGACGTCGGCGACGAGCACGACGCGGGTGGTTGGGCTGCGGAACGTGTACATCAGGCCGCGCACGGTGAGGCGCACGCGGTCGCCGGCGGTGAACCAAGCGACGCGGCTGTTGCGCAGCACCACGATGCCGCCGGTGTCGTCTTCGATGGTGTAGGCGCCGTAGTTGCGCTCGTCCTGATCGCAGATGGGCACCTTGAGGTACTGCCGCGGGTGCAGCGTGACGATTGCTTCGAGCGTCATCGGCAGGCCGTCGAGCTCGGTGACCTTGCCGTTATTGCATTGCAGGTCTTCGCCGGGCGCCATGAAGGTGTCGGCTTCGTCGGCTTCGAGCACGCGGTCGGGCAGCAGCGCGATCAGGTCGGCGATGCCGGGCTGGCCGGGGCGCGGCAGGTTGTAGGCGACGCCGGGGGTGCGCTGGACGAAGTGCACCGGCTCTTCGACCTCGCGCTGCTCGGGGGGCACGTCGTAGCGGCCGTCATCGGAGGGCGCCTTGCGCAGATCATCGGCGCAGCCGACCGCCACCAGGGCCATCAGCGCCGCCATGCACGCTCGCCGCGCCATCATCCGCTCCCGCGCCGGGCCGGTCAGTCGTAGACCCGCACCCAGTCGAAGTTGATCGTGTCGAACTGCGCCGATTGCTGGAACCACCCCAGCGGGCCGACGAAGGTCACGCAGAGGCCGGTCTCGACGAACATGCTCTCGCTACGGAAGATGCCGATGACGTCGTCTTCGGCGCCGAAGCGGACCAGGTCCCAGCACTGCGAGTCGCCGCCGCAGCCCGAGGGGTTGCCGCCGAGCAGGCCGGTGACGCGCACCACCTGGCCGATCTGGTCGATGGTGTACGGGCCGTTGGTGTCGTCGACAAAGACCGGGTTGTCGACGCTGTCAAGCTGCCACGCCGTGGTGCGCAGAATCTGGCCCTTGTCGAAGTAGCGGCCGATCTGGGTGACCTCGAAGCTGACCTTGTGGCCCACCCGAATCTCGAAGGGCGGGATGATCTCGCGGTCGTTGAAGTCGAGGTAGACCTCGATGGCGCCGTTGGCGTCGGCAACCCAGAAGCGCGACTGGTTGGGCGGCACGTCAAAGCGGTCGGTGAAGAAGTTGGTGGCGATGACGGTGGCGCCGGTGACCATCAGCGGCGGGTCGAGGTCGAGCGGGTCGCGGCCGGCGGGGATGGCGGCGAGCACGGCGCCGATGCCGGCGTCGTAGCCGGCGTCGTAGGGCTCGAAGACGGCGTCGCCGCCGTTGGGCACGTCGGAGCCGGGGCCGGTGACCTGGCCGATGAAGGTGATCATCTCGGGGCAGAAGCCGGGCGGCACTTCGCCCTCGCCTTCTCCCTCGCCTTCGCCTTCGCCCTCGCCTTCTCCCTCGCCCTCGCCGCCGACGCCCATATCGCCGTCAGCCGGGTCGCCGCCGCCGCGCGTGCAGCCGTGGGCCATCAAGGCCAGGATCGAGAGCATCACGAAGGTGCGGAAAACGCGCATGGGGTCTCCTGAACCGTTCCGCGGGGGCGACCCGCGTGCGTTGCATGATCACGGCTTTTTGCCGCGACGCAACCCCCCTTTGCGCTTCGGCAGGGTGACAGGCGCGTGGCGCGTCTCCCCAGGCGCGGCGGGTGCGGCGGGCAAGCCGGGCATTGATATAGCGGCAGGAGGGTGGCCGTCACCAGTGGGAAATCCCGATCGGGCGCCCGGTTGGTCGGCGGGTGAAGCAATCCGCGGGGCGCAGCGCGATCGACCGACGCCCCGGGGCCAAAGGTCGAGCGCCGCGCCCGGCGTCTCGTTACTCGTTGGTGTCCTTCGGCTCGAGGTGGTCGCCGAGCTGGGCCAGCAGGCGGGTGAATTTGCGGCGCACTCCGCTTCGCCCGACCTCGGCGGCGAGGCGCACGCCAAACGCGGTGGGGCCCATCAGCGGCAGATCGTCGGCGGCGACGGTCTCGTGGTCGATCGCGGGCGTGTCGAAGCCCTGCATATCGGTTGGCTCGGCGCCGAGGAAAGGGTCTTCGCGCTCGTCGTCTTCGGTGGGGGCTTCGAGCGGGGCGTCGGCGGGGCGGCTGGCGTTGAGCAGCGAGGCCATGCGCTCGACGGCCTGGCGGACCTCGGGGTCGAGCAGGCCGACGCCGGTCGGGGGTGGGCGCAATTCGGGCGGCGGGCCCGAGGCGGTGCCCTGACGGAGCGCGCCGGGGCCCAGGGCCTCCAGGTCGTTGGCGGCGCGGGCGGCCGGCACGACGAGCGAGCCGGCTTCGCCGCGACGGGGCGCGCGGGGCCGGGGGCGAAAATCGGCGGCGGGCGCCTCGGCGAGCGCATCGGCGAGCACCAGCGGGGTCGCGACACGCTCGGTGTCGTCGGCGTCGGGCTCCGGCCGCGGGCTTCGGCCATGCGCTCGACCCGCTGCCGGCCGGCGTCGGGCAGCGCGGCGAACTGGCGGGCCTGGGCGACGCTGGCCGAGGCCCAGTCGAGAAAGACGGTGAGCAGGCGTTCGACCACGTCGACCGGGCGGTCGGCGGCGACGCCGTCGATGACCAGCAGCGCGATGACGGGTCCGTCGGCGCCCGCGCGCACCGCGCCGGCCATCTCGCTCATGCCATTGCGCAAGACCGCGCGCCAGAGGCCGCCGTCGTTGAGCAGGCGCTCGGTGACGTCGACGGGCAACGGTGAGGCGGGCGGGCCGTGACCGAAGCGGCGGCGCAGCTCGCCGTTCTTGGCGACGGCGTAGATGGTGACCCGCTCGGCGGGCAGGGCGTCTTCGAGCACGGCGATCAAGCCGGTGAAGACGGCGGTCTCTTCCACCACGTTGAGCTGCCGCGCATAGCGATACAGCGTGCGCAGGGTACCGGTGGGCGAGGCCGTGGTCGGAGGGCGGGGCACAAAGCGGGCTTCGAGGTCGGTGATGCGCCGCAGATGCCGATCGACGATGAGCGAAGCGCCCACCGCGACGGCGGACCAGGCCAGCGGAGCGACCGAGATGTCGGCCAACGGTTGATCGAGCAGCGCGAGCAGCAGGTAGGCCACGGCGGCGATCAGGCCGAGCGGGCCGGCGACGGCCGAGCCATGCCGCAACGCCGCGAAGAAGACCAGCGCGGAGTAGGGATGCGGTACGATGCCGGCCAGCGCCCGGTCTTCGGGTTGCACCACCATGCCGAGGGCGCCGACCACGGCCAATGGGATCAGCCCCTCGAAGATCAGGGGCCGCCACCACTGGTCGCGGAGGCGCGCGGTCGACTCAGGCATGGTCGTGTTCTCCGCCGGTCAGCGCTGGGAGCATCGCCAGGGCTTCAATTTTTTATCACGGTAACGCCGATCGTCGATTTCAGCTTTACCTCGTACGACACGCCGCATATACAGCGCCCGACGCGCGGCGTCACCTGACCCCCAAGCCTCATCGAGAGGAGAACTGATGTCGCATCCCGCGATGGCGGACGACTGGGCGGCCGATGGGCTGCCTGATGGCATGAACGTGGACCTGCACGACGCCGAGCTGGAGTTTGTGGCCACCGCCCAACTCGCCAGCGATTCGGCCCCGGCGCCCTACTACGCCGAGCTGATCACCCGCCGCGATGGACGCCGGCTGGTCTTCCGCACGTTTTTCAACGAGATCGACCAGCTCGGCCTGCATCCGAAGACCAGGTCGCGGGTCGATGGTCTGCTGCGGCAGCGCGACAATCTGTTCATCGATCCCCGCGGGGGCCAGCCGCGCTGCGGCGAGCTTCGCGGCGCGGTCGTGCCCTACCCCGCCGACGACCGCCATCGCTGTGTGGTGCTCGCGCCCGAGCACCGCCCCGCGCCTCTGGCGGTCGACCCGTTTGCGACGCAGAAGCGCATCGTGACCGTCAGCGCCTGATCATCGCCTCC
The DNA here is from genome assembly GCA_020430675.1 of Myxococcales bacterium. The sequence continues at coordinate 240 of JAGQJJ010000140.1, read as the reverse complement.
ACGCCACGCTGCGAGCGGGTGCAATCGTCGGCAGGGTCCGGGTAGGATGCGCGACGCTCTATTGAGGAGGAGTCCGATGAGGGCCACGTATCGCCTGTTGTGCTTGCTGGCCGGGCTGGCGACCGCCGCGTGTTTTGACACGTCGGGGGGCGGCGGCGGTGGGAAGTGCACGCCCGGGGAGGTCGATCGCTGCCCGTGTCCGGGCGGCACCGAGGGGCTGCAGGTCTGCGACGACGACAA
>JAGQJJ010001413.1 GCA_020430675.1 Myxococcales bacterium | reverse complement strand
CACTGGGCGAGGCAGTCGTTGATCTCGGGGCAGGTCTGTGGGCCCGCCGCCGGAGGCGCGACCTGGTCGAAGCACGCGGTGATCTCGGCCTCGCATTGCGCTTGCGGGCAGAGCGGGTCGGGGTTGTTGGCGCACTGCTGCTGGATGCAGTTGCTGGCGTCCTGGAACAGCGCGGCGCCCTCCGGCGAAGCGGCGGCGAAGCAGGCGTCACAAGATTCCTGCGTGTTGCAGGCGCTCAGGCAGTCGTTGAGCTCGCCGCAGGTGAGGTTGCCGGCCGGGGGCGGCGGCGGCGCGCCGAAGCAGGCCTCCAGTTCCGCGCTGCAGTTGGCGTCGCCGCATGCCTGGTCGAAGTTGCCCTCGTCATCGAAGCAGTCGGCGCCGATCACGCAGTTGAGGGCGGTGTCATAGGCGACAACCGCGTCGGGATCGGCGGCCGCACGGCACGCCTGCTGGCAGATCTGATTCTGGCCGCACTCATTGATGCAGTTGTTGAGATCCCCGCAGGTCTGCGGGCCGGCCGGGGCGTCGACGACGTGGTTGAAGCAGGCCTGGATCTCGGCGCCACATTGAATCTGCGGGCATTGCGGG
>JAGQJJ010001412.1 GCA_020430675.1 Myxococcales bacterium | reverse complement strand
TCCGTTTCCTCCGTTGCCGGCATCCGGGGCACTGCCGCCATATCCTCCATTGCCGCCATATCCTCCTGTGGCAGCACCACCATTGCCGCCATTGCTTCCTTGTCCGCCGTTGCCGGCTACGGCTTCACCGCCGTTGCCCCCATGTCCGCCGTTTCCTGCAAAATTATGAAAAGCGCCCTGGCCTCCATGTCCACCCCGGCCTCCGTTGGCGCTGCCGCCCTTACCGCCGCCGCCATCGCTGCTCTGGCCGCCATTGCCCCCCAAACCGTTGCCGCCATCACCGCCATCGCCGCCATCGCCTGGGTTGCCATAACTATTGAGCCCGACGTTTCCACCGTTGCCGCCACTACCACCGTATCCATAGCCGCCCTGCCCGCCATTAAAACCACCTTCTCCATCACCGCCATCGCCCCCGTATCCGAATCCGCCCCTGGCACCTGCCCCTCCGTCGTCTGTGCCGAAGCTATTTCCACCCCCACCTCCACCATTGCCGCCAAATCCCGGCCCGCCATCGCCGCCGGTATTATTTGCGCCGGCATGGCCGTAGCCATCGCCGCCGATTCCACCAATATTCCCGGCGCCGCAATA
>JAGQJJ010001411.1 GCA_020430675.1 Myxococcales bacterium | reverse complement strand
CGGCGGGATCTTCACGGGACAGGGCAAGAGCATCGGCGCGAGCGCGAAGAAGAGCTGTCGCGTCGTGGTCGTCGGCAACCCATGCAACACCAATGCGCTGATCTGCCAGCGCGCGGGGGGGCTCGACCCGAAGAACGTCTTCGCGATGACCATGCTCGACCAGAACCGTGCCGTCACACAGATCGCTCAGAAGGCAGGTGTTCCGGTCTCGGCCGTGAAGGAGCTCGCGATCTGGGGCAACCACTCGCCGACGATGTTCCCCGACTTCGAGAACGCGATGGTCGACGGTAAGCCGCTGACGTCGGTGATCACCGATCGGGCGTGGCTCGAGGGCGCGTTCCTGACGACCGTACAGAAGCGCGGGGCACAGATCATCCAGGCACGCGGAGCATCCTCCGCGGCGAGTGCGGCGAACGCGCTGATCGACACGGTCCGCAATCTGACCACCCCGACCCCGACGGGCGAGTGTTTCTCGGTCTGCGTCGTGACGGACGGCCAGTACGGCGTTCCCGAGGGGCTCGTCTTCAGCTTGCCGGTTCGTTCCGACGGTCGACAATGGTCGGTCGTCGACGGCGTCGAGCACAGCGAC
>JAGQJJ010001410.1 GCA_020430675.1 Myxococcales bacterium | reverse complement strand
CATGTCCGCGCGGGTCCAGTCCCAGTCGCGGATCACCACGCTCTGGGTCGTGTCCTTCGCCCGGTGCCGCACCTCGACGATCGGCTCGTCGAGGTCGAGGTCGAGGGCGTGCGGCTGAAAGGGGATCGCGAGGTCGCCGGTCTGCGTCGGCGTCTGCGGGTGCGCGGCGTTGCGATCGCGGAGGACGAGGACCTCGACGTCGCCCTCCTGATCGAAGGCGTACGAGATCCGCTCCTCCTCGATCAGGCGCTGCGCGAAGTCGCGATCGCTCTCCTGGTACTGCACGCAGTACTCGCGCGTCGGGTAGCTGCCGTCGAGCGAGACGCGCAGCTCGCGCCCGTAGGTCGACAGCGCCGGGCCGACGACCGCCTCGAGGATCTCGACCGCGGTCATGTCCTGGAAGATGCGGGTGTTGCGGCTCAGCCCGAGCAGCCAGAACGCGGGGACGAGGGTGACCGTCGCCCAGGTCGCGCGGTCGCGCGTGTTGGGGCCGGGCGGCTCGCCGAGCTCGAGCTCGGCCACGACGCCGTGCACGTGCCGGAGCGCGCCGCCCTGCCGCTCGATGGTGAGCGTGCCCGCCTTGCCGATC
>JAGQJJ010001409.1 GCA_020430675.1 Myxococcales bacterium | reverse complement strand
CGGCGCGCCGCGCCCGCAGCGCTGGCCCGGTTGGTGCTCAGCGGCCGCTCGACCCGACCTCCCCGGCCGGGCACCGCGGAGGTTCGATGCGCTCGACGCTCTGGCTCCTGCTCCTGCTCCTCAGCACCAACGCCCTCGGGCGGGTCGGCCCCGTCCCGGACTACGCGCCCCTGGCGGTCGTGCGCACACACGTGCAAGCCATGGATCTCTCACCGGAATTCGTCGAGCGCCTGGGCAGCCTGGCCGGCCGGCGCCACACCGTCGTGGGCGAGGAGGACACCCTCGGCACGATGGTCTGGCTGCGCGACTACCAGCCCATCTACGTGCGCGACGCCGAGGCCCACCTGCACGCGCTGCGGGTCAAGTCGCTGCTCCCCGAGCGCAACGGCCTCAAGTTCGCCGGCGACCCGCCCATCGAGGACCTGCCCCTCGTGCACGAGAACGGCAACCTGGTGGTCGCCGGGCGCTACATCTTCATCTCGGACCGGGTCTTCGAGGACAACGAGGTGGAGGCCCCGGAGTCGCTGGGGGAGCGCCGCCCCCTGGTGCGCGACCTCGCCCAGGCCCTGCACCGCCCCGAGGCCGACATCG
>JAGQJJ010001408.1 GCA_020430675.1 Myxococcales bacterium | reverse complement strand
CCGGGCGATGCCCAGGGCGGCGGCCACCACGGCCAGCACGGACATGTCGATGGAGCGGCGGGCCTGCCCAGGCGACAGGCAGCCGGTGCCGACCATGGCCAGCGAGCCGGCGGCGGCGGCCGTCACCAGCGGCAGCACCTGCGTCGCGGCCAGCGTCACGACGGCGGCCATGATGAGCAGGGCGATGGGGGCCCGCCGGTGGCGCGGGCGCTCCGTGTCGGCCACCTCGGAGATCAGGTAGAACTCAGCCGCGTCCCGGAAGGCCCGCGAGAAGCCGGGCGCCGCGAGCAGCAGCAGCGTGTCGCCGTGGCGCAGCACGATGTCGCCGATGCGCTGCTCGATGCGCTCGCCGTGGCGGTGCACCCCCACGACGGCGGCGTGGTAGCGGGTGCGGAAGCCCATCTCGCGGATGCCCCGGCCCTCCAGGCGCGAGCCGCGGGACACCACCGCCTGGTGCATGACCCAGCCGGGCTCGACGTGGCGGGCCTGGGGCGGCTCCAGGCCGCGGCGCCGCTGCAGGTCGACGAGCGTGTCCAGCACCCCGGCGAAGGTGAGCCGATCCCCGGCGGCCAGCCGGTCGTCGGGCCCGAC
>JAGQJJ010001407.1 GCA_020430675.1 Myxococcales bacterium | reverse complement strand
GCTCGACTTCTTCAACGTGAAGAACGGCGCCAACCAGACGTTGTACACCTTCGGCGAGCAGGGCGGCACGGGCTCGCAGTTCTCGGGCCGCCTGCCGGTGGCCCTCAGCCCCGATGCCACCTACCTGGCCGTCTTCACCCGCAACGACTTCATCTGGCGCGCCCAGACGCTCCAGGCCATCCCCAGCCCGCCGCCCCCGCGGGGCAAGGATCTGTTCGAGACGGAGACCAACCAGGACGGGGACTGCCGGCGGCAGATGCCCTACAACTTCAACGAGGTGCGCTTCAACCCGGTGTTCTCGGCGGACGGCGGCTTCTTCTACTTCCTGGCCAAGGGCGACTGCACGAAGAGCGCCGGCGAGAGCAACCGGGATGACTACGACATCATGCGCTTCGACCGCGACCTGAGCGCGGATCCGGTGAACATCACCAACAACATCCGCGCGAGCCACTGGAGCAACCACGACATCGGCGACTTCGCGCTGGATCCCGCCGGCGAGCGCCTGGCGTTCACGGCCTCGCGCCCCAAGAACGCCGCCAGCCGCTCCATCTGGATCATCAACCCCGCGGACGGCACCTACGACTGCTCCGAG
>JAGQJJ010001406.1 GCA_020430675.1 Myxococcales bacterium | reverse complement strand
ACCTGCTCCTGACCACCGCCTTCGGCACCGGCTTCACCTGGGCCGCGCACGCGCTGCGGATGTAGCCGACTCAGCCGACGCCGCGGTAGTCGGCGCAGATCCGCGCGCGGACCTCGTCGCGCAGGCGCTCGGGATCGTAGTCGACCTCGGCGGGCGCGACCGGATGGAGCACGCGCACCGAGACGTCGATGATCCGCTCGTGCTGAAAGACCCAGGTCTTGACCGGCAGCACCTCGAGCGTGCCCTCGACGACGATCGGCACGACCGGCACGTCGGCGTCGACCGCCAGCTTGAAGGCGCCCATGCGAAACTCCTGGATCTCGCCGTCGCGCGAGCGCGTGCCCTCGGGGAAGATCATCACCGACGAGCCGCGCCGCAGGTGCCGATGGCAGGCCCGAAACATCTCGTGACGGCTCTCCGCCGAGCCGCGCTTGATCGGCACGTAGCCGGCCATCGACATCATCCAGCCGAGGAACGGCAGGCGAAACAGCGACTCCTTGGCGACCCACTTGAAGTGCTTGCGGACGCGAAACAGCACCATGATGTCGGCCGCCGACAGGTGGTTGGCGGCCAGCACGAACGCGCCGCGGTTG
>JAGQJJ010001405.1 GCA_020430675.1 Myxococcales bacterium | reverse complement strand
ATTGTGCGCATTGGCCGTGGGCGTCGGCGCAGAGCAGCACGCCGCCACAATCGCAGTCCACCGCACAGACCGCGCCGGCTCGGCCATAGCACGCGAGGTCATCGGCGCAGGCGTCGATCAGCGCGCAGTCGGCATCGGCGCCGCAGGCGATGGCATCGGGCCCGCAGGGCATGCCTTCGGCGGGGATGCACATGCCATCAAGGCAGCGCATGCCATCGTTGCAGTCACCGTCACCCCGGCAATCGGGCACGACGGCTGCGCAGCGGCCATCGGCGTCGCACGTCTCGGGGCATTCGTCGGTCTGGCCGTCGCAGTCATCGTCGATGCCATCGCAGGGGTCGATGGTACGCGGCACGCAGCCGGCATCAGCCATGGCATCAGGCAGGGCATCGGGGACGGCGTCCGGCGCGACTTCCGCCGCATCGACGCCCATCGTGGCATCAGCCGAGCCGCCTTCGATGGGATCGGCGGTGCAGCCGGCGGCCAGCAGCAGACCCAACAGGGCCGCGCGCGGCGTCACCATTCGGTTCGTGGGCCACGCCGGGCGGGCACCCAGTCGTCGATCTCTTCGGGCGGAACCTCGGGCACCACGG
>JAGQJJ010001404.1 GCA_020430675.1 Myxococcales bacterium | reverse complement strand
AAAGGAATCACCCGGCATCCATTATAACATACCAAATATTCTTCGAAAATCATTTGATAAATTGTCAAAAGATTTGTAAATGGATCACTATGGACACATACCGAAAAGCCGTCGAAAATCACTATACCGCAGCAGATGACCTGCTGGCGGTGATCGAACGGGCCTCCCGGCGGGCGGGGCGGGAATTCCAAACCCTCACCCGGGAGGATATCGCCGCGCTGGACGAGTTCCACATCCGCGGGCGGGCGGCCACCCGGGAGATGGCGCAACTGGCCGGGGTGAAAAACGGGATGCGGGTGCTCGACCTGGGCTGCGGCATCGGCGGCCCGGCCCGCACCCTGGCGGCGGAGTATGGCTGCGCGGTGGTGGGGGTTGATCTGGTGGCCGAGTATTGCCGCGCCGCCACGGCGCTGAGCGCGCAGGTCGGTTTGCAGGAGCAGGTAACATTTCTTCAGGGCGACATCACCGCGCTGCCGCTGCCGGACCGCGGCTTCGACCTGCTCTGGATCCAGCACGTCACCATGAACATCCCCAACAAACAGCGCCTGGCAACAGAAGCCAAGCGGCTGCTGTGCCCGGGCGGGCAGTTGGCGCTCT
>JAGQJJ010000139.1 GCA_020430675.1 Myxococcales bacterium | reverse complement strand
CTGCTGCCGCCGGTGCTGCGGGTGACCCGGCCCTCGCCGACGCTGAAGGCGACGCTGACGCTGGTCGAGGCCGAGTTGGATGGCTACCGGCCGGGCGTCTCGGCGATGCTCACGCGGCTGACCGATCTGGTCTTCATACACGTGCTGCGCGCCCATGTCGCCTCGCTGCCGGCGCATGCCGAGGGCCTGCTCGGCGCGCTGGGCGACGCGCAGGTGGCCGACGCGATGACGCTGATCCATCGCCGACCGGACGAGGCGTGGACGGTGGGCGCGCTGGCCGAGGCGGTGGGCCTGTCGCGTTCGGCCTTTGCCGAGCGGTTCAACCGCCTGGTCGGCACCCCACCGCTGCAATATCTGACGCGCTGGCGGGTGCACGTTGCGCTCGATCGCCTCGCCGACCCACGCCAGAGCACCGCGCAGGTGGCCGAGGCGGTGGGTTATGGCTCGGAGGATGCCTTCGTGCGCGTCTTCCGGCGGGTGATGGGCCAGACGCCGGCCGCGTGGCGGCGCGGCTGGCAGGCGGCCGGCATCGAGGCCTGATCCGCTTGTGCGGGGAGGGCCCGCGGGCCATGATGCGCGGAGCATCCCAGACCGACGAGGCCCCCATGAGGTCGAACCTGAAGCCCATCGAAGTCGTGCAGCGCTGGATCGAGCTGTTCAACCAGGCCGATCTCGACGCCATCATGTCGCTCTATGCCGACGAAGCGACCCTGCACCTGATGTTTGCCGACCCGATCAAGGGGCGCATCAGCATTCACGGCGCGTTCACCGCGTACTTTGCCGCGGGCAATTTGTACTGCAATGTCGGGCACCTTCACGACGCGGGCGAGTTTGTCATCCTGGAGTGGACCGACGCCAGCGGCCTGCCGGGCGCGAACTTCTACCAGATTCAAGACGGGCAGATCGTGCACCAGCGCAACTACTTCGACCAGCTCACCTTCCTGCGCAAGATGGGCATCCCGCTGCCCACGGAGTGACCCCGCGGTGACCAACCGCTTCCCCCTCGTGCTGGTGCCGCCTTCAACCGCGCTGGTCAATGCGTGGAAGAATACGCAGGTGCCGGTGGGGCTGCTGTTGCTCGCCGCGCTCGCCCGCCGGCAGCCCGGGGTGCTGCCGCGCGTGCACCTCGGGCCGATGCACTTCCCCGATCGCGCCGCCGCCGAGGCCGCCGCCGAGGCCCTGTTGGCCGATGGCACGCGGCTGGTCGGCATCAGCGCATGGTGCCATACCCTGCCCGCCCAGCTCACGCTCGCCCGCGCCGTGCGGCGCCGCGCGCCCGAGGTGCCGATCGTGTTCGGCGGTCCGCAGGCGACGGCGATGGCCGGGGCGCTGCTCGAAGCCTTCGATTGCGTCGATCTGGTGCTGCGCGGCGAGACCGAGGCCAGCTTCCCGCGCTTGCTGCGCGCCTTGCGCGGCGAGGGCGACCTTTCGGGGGTCCCCGGCTTGTCATGGCGGCAAGGCGGGCGCGTGGTCGAGAACGCGCCGGGGCCGCCCTGCGATGACCTCGACGCCCTGCCCCGCCCCGCCTGGGATCTGCTGCCGCCCGGGCCCGTCGCCGCCGTCGAGTCGGGCCGCGGCTGCCCGTGGGCCTGCACGTTCTGCTCGACCTCGGCGTTTTTTGCGCGGCGCCACCGCACCCGCTCACCGGCGAGCCTGATCGACGAGCTGCGCTGGCTGGCCACCCATCGCGGGGTGCGCCATGTCACTTTCACCGATGACATCTTCACCGTCGACAAACGCGCGGTGCGGGCCTTCTGCGAGGCGTTCATCGCCGCCGGCCGTCCGTTGGCCTGGGGCTGCTCGACGCGCATCGACTGCGTCGACGATGCCTTGCTGCAATTGATGGCCCAGGCGGGGTGCGATGGCATCTTGTACGGCGTCGAGACCGGCTCGGCGCGCTTGCAGCGGGTCATGGGCAAGAAGCTGCGCGTCGAGCGCGTGCTGCCCACCGTAGAGGCCACGCGCGCAGCGGGCATCACGCCGTATTGCACCTTCATCTTCGGCTTCCCCGAAGAGACGCCGGAAGACCTCGCCGCGTCGCTGGCGCTGGTGCGGGCGCTGGTCGAGCGCGACGTGCGCACCACGGCGCAGACGCTCTGCGTGCTGCCCGACACGCCCTATCATCGCGAGCAGGTCGGCGCGCTGCGCTTCGATGGCTACACCTCGCTCTCGCGGGCCACGCTGACGGCCGACGAGCTGCTGGCGGTGAAGGCGCACCCGGCGATCTTCTCGTCGTTCCACCACCTCGACAGCCCGGCGGCGCCGCGCGACTTCCTCATCGCGGCGACACAGATGACCAACCTGCTGCGCCATTTCAGCCAGACGGTGCGCCGTGATGGCTTCGGCGATGTGTTCGCCGCGCTGCGCGATGGCATCGACGCCGGACGATGGGATGCTGACATCTTGCGTGGCGACTTCGATGAGGCCGGGGCCGCGCTGATCGGCGACTGCGTGGCCGATGATGACGGACGGGCCATCTTCGCGCTCGAGGCCGCGACGCTGAGGGCGCGACGCCGCGCGCTGGCTGGCGAGGCGGTCGAAGGGTTCGTGCATGTGTCCGACCGGCCGCTCGAACCGCTGCTCGCCGGCGCCCGCCACGTGGCCCCCGCGCCGCATGACTACGAAGTGCGTCTCATCGGCGACGGCGATGCCATCTTGCGACCCATCGGTCGGTTTTTCTCGACGCGCCAACCGCTTGCAATCGCATCGCGCTCCTGACAGATTGCCGGCACCAATGTGATGTGAGCGGCGATGCGCCGCGGAGAGCGCCATGCTGAAGAAGATCCTCATCGTCCTGGTCGTGCTGGTCGCCGTCGTGGTCGGCGTCGGCTTCCTGCTGCCCGCGCAGGTGCACGTCGAGCGCAGCATCGTCATCGCCAAGAGCCCCGACGCGGTGTTTCCCCTGGTCTGTTCGTTCCAGAACTTCCAGAAGTGGTCGCCCTGGGCCCAGCGCGATCCCGATGCCAAGTACACCTATACCGGCACCGAGTGCGAGGTGGGCAGCTCGCTGGAGTGGACGAGCGAGAAGCCTGACGTGGGCAACGGCAAGCAGTGGCTCACCGGCGTCGAGAAGCCCAACAAGGTCATGAGCAAGCTCGACTTCGGCGAGAACGGCAAGGCCGATGCCTTCTTCCACCTCACCCCCGAGGGCGAGGGCACCAAGGTGGTCTGGGGCTTTGACGCCGATATGGGCAGCAACCCGATCGGGCGTTGGTTCGGGCTGTTCTTCGACGGCATGATCGGGCCCGACTACGAGTCCGGGCTGGCCAAGCTCAAGTCGATCGCTGAGGCGGGCTGATCGCGGCGCGGGCGAACCTCGGCGCAGACCGGATGCGCCGCTTTGGGGTTTCGGGTTAGCCTGCGGCCATGAGCGCATTTGCCCTGCTCGATCCCTTCCTCGGCCGCGCGACCATGGCGGCGCTGCGCAAGCGCGTCGATGGCTTCGGCCCCTACTCCACCTATGTCGCCGCGCCGGCCACCGAAGGCCTGGGCCGCGGGCTGGTGCGCCGCCACGACGCGGCGATGCACCATATGCGCAGCCGCATGGCCGCCGGGCGACTCGAGCCGCTCGACGTCTTTGCGGCGCGCACCAATCTGTTCCGCGGGGTCTTCCTCGAAGGCGAGACGGTGGGCCTGGAAGGGCTCGACGCGCTGGTGCGGCATCCCGGCCTGCTGGCGGCGGCGCGCGCGGTGACCGACCGCGCGGTGGCCGAACCGTCGATGGTCTACGCCAACCTGCTCGTGCCCGGGCAAGAGCTGCCGCTGCACACCGATACCCCCGCCTATCGCGGCCTCGACCAGACCAATACGCCGGAGTGGCTGCTGGTGGTGATGCTGCACGCCGGGTTGTTCGAGGAGTATCGCGTGCCCATGGCCGGAGCGGTGATCTTCCTCGGCGCGTGCCAGGGTGGCGAGCTGGTGATCTTTGACGCCGGGCCCGAGGCGCCCTCGACGCGGCTGCCGGTGGTGGTCGATCAAGCGGTGGTCTTCGACTCCGAGCGGCTGTTCCACGGTGTCGCCCGCGTCGGCGCCGCGGGCGGGCCCGCGCCCACGGTCGCGCCCGGCGCGCGCATCGCGTGGCAGGGCGGGGCCTGGCATGTCAGCGATCGGGGCCGCGAGGTGACCACGTGGCGCTTCGATGAGGTGCGGGTGACCATTCAGTGGAAGGCCAAGTGCTACGCCGACGCCGCCGACCGCGCCCGCAGCGCCGAGGGCGAGGATGACCTGACGCGGGAAGAGGCGATCGAGATGCTGGTCGCCGATCTGCGCTACCGCGGCCGCATGCCCGCCGAGCGCCCCGATGACACCGCGCTGGCCCTGCTGATGATCGACGAATACCTGCGGTTCCCGACTGAAGCGCTCTGACTGCGGTGCGCGAGTCCGTTGATTGCCCAAGCGCGGCGGACGCAGCGTCGCTGGCAAGGCCGAGAGCGGAGGCGATGCCAAAGCATCGTCGAGCCGGTCAAGCCCGCGACCTGACGGGGCGCAGGCCGGTCGCGGAGCGACAGAACGCCGCCAGCGGGTCGCGAACAGGCGCAACAGGATCAACGGTGCCACGCACCGCTGTGATGCCCCCATGAGCGAGGGCACCGAAGGCTCGGCCATCCTGCGCAGCGTGACAGGGCGCGGCCGCGAGGGCGGGGCCATCGCGATCGTGGGCGAAGCGGCGCTGTTCACCGCGGTTGGGCTGGCGCTGATGATCGGCGCCGGGCTGCCCGAAGCGGGCGCATTCTCGGTCTTTCTCGCCGCCGCGGCGCTGGCGGGCCGACTGGGCCGGGTGCTGGACGAAAACCGCGACGCCATCTGGCGGCGCGGCGAGCGCCCGGCGGTGGCCAACCGGCGCGCCGTCGTCGCGCTGGCCGCGCTGTTTGTCGGCATCGGCCTCGCCTTCGTGATCGTCGCCGCGGTCATCGGCCCCGACGCGCTGCCGCGCACCTTCGGGCAGACGCTGGCCGGCGATGCGGGCGTGGGCGCCTTGCAGTCGCGCCGCTTCAGCGCCGGCGTCGGGCCGCTCTTGCTGCACAACCTGGGCACGCTGGCGGTGCTGATGCTCATCGGCTTCATCTACCGCACCTACGGCGTGCTGCTCACGCTGGGCTGGAATGCGGCGCTCTGGGCGGTGGTGCTCACCGGCCTCGTGGCGCGCGGGCTGGCGCAGACCAGCGTCTCGGGCCCGCTCTTTGTGCTCGGCGCGCTGGCTGCCATCGGGCCGCACCTGCTTATCGAGCTGCTCGGCTACGTGCTCGGCACGCTCGCGGCCGTGTTCGCCTCGCGCGGGCTGCTGCGCCATCCGCGCGGTGACAAACGGCGGCGGCAGGTGGCCTGGGCGGTCACCCAGCTTTTTGCGGTGGGCGTGGCGCTGCTCATGCTGGCGGCGCTGGTCGAGCATTACTGGGCCCCGTGGATGCTGGCCCGGCTGCGCTGATGCCCCTGAGTGAACGACCGCCGAGCAGCTTGAGCAGGCAGGGCAGCAGGAAGATCACCAGCGGGAGCTGCACGATCAGGCCCGAGATGATGGCGATGGCCAACGGGGTCAGCATCGCGGCGCCTTCGCCCCAGCCGATGGCCAGCGGCAGCAGCGAGAGGATCGCGGTGGCTTTCATCATCGCGATCGGGCGGGTGCGGGTGACGCCGGCTTCGACCAGCGGGGCGCCGCTGGATTTCTCGGCCAGGGCATAAAGCTCGGACACATAGAAGATGGAGACCTCGGTCGCGATGCCCACGATCATGGTCAGGCCCATGAGCGCCGTGATGTTCAGCTCGGTGTCGGTCAGCCACAGGCCGATGAAGACTGCGGGCACCGAGAGGATGGCGTTGAGCAGCGCGGCGAGGGCGACGCCGAAGCGCTCGTAGAGGAAGAGCAGCAGCAGGAAGACCAACAGGGCGGCGGCGAGGATGACCGTCGTCAGCGCGCGAAAGGCGTCCTGCTGCTCGGCGTAGAGGCCGCCAAACCGATGGATGACGCCGCGTTCGCCCAGATGCGCGTCGGCGAGCACCTTCTGCACGTCGGCGACCGTGCTGCCGAGGTCGCGACCCGAGATGCGCGCGGTGATGGCGATCATGCGGCTCATGTCTTCGTGCGTGATCTGCGGCTGGCCGGTGACGCGCTTCAAGGTGACGAGGCGGTCGAGCGACACGATCTGGCCGCCGGGCGCGCGAACGCGCAGGGCGCGCAGATCGTCTTCGGTCAGCGTGGTCGCGTGGGGCAGCACGACGCGAATGCCGACCTCTTTGGCGCCTTCAAGCACCGCCGCGGCGGTGATGCCGTCGACCAGGTCGGCGACGGCCGACGTCGCGTTCTCGACGCTGAAGCCCGCCAGAGCGGCGGCCTCGGGGTCGACGTGCAGCTCGATGGCGTTGCCGGCGTAGAGCAGCCCGTCGACGACATCGACCACGCCCGGCACGGCCTCCAGCTTGCCGGCGATCTCGGGGCCCAACTCGGCCAGCAGCGCGGGGTCATCGGAGTAGAGCTTGATCTCGATGGGCTGCGGCACGCCGAGCAGGTCGCCGATCAGGTCCTCCATCAGCAGCGCCATCTCGACTTCAAGGCCGGGCACGCGCGCTTCGACCTTTTTGCGCACCTCGTCCATCACCGTCTCAAGGTCGCGCCGCGGCAGGCCGCGCAGGCGCACGAAGAAGTCGCCCTCGTTGGCCTCGGTGAGCGCGCCGCCGAGCTGCAGGCCGGTGCGCCGCGACCAGGTGTCGACCTCGGGCGTTTCGCGCAGAATCTTCTCGATCTCGCGCACGCGCCGGTCGGTCTCGGTGAGCGAAGTGCCCGAATCGGCTTTGTAATCGAGCACAAAGCCGCCTTCGTCCATGCCGGGCATGAAGCCCGAGCCGACCTGCTGCGAGGCGTGCCAGCCAAGCGCCACCAGCGGCGCGATGATGGCGATCGTGACGAGCAACGGGACGCGCAGCATCGCCTGCATGGCGGCGGCGTAGCGCCGGGCGAGCGGGCCGGGCACGGCGGGCTCATGCCTGGGCGCATCGGGCGCGCGGCGCATCAGGTTTTCGAGGGCGGGCACAAAGAGCCAGGCGACCAGGAACGAGAGGACCAGCGAGACGGCGACCGTGACCGAGAGCGCCTGGAAGAACGCGCCGGTGACGCCGCTCATCAACGCGAGCGGCGTGAAGATGATGATGGTGCCCACGCTGCTCGCGAGCAGGGGCCGCGAGAACTCGGCGGCGGCCTCGGCGACCGAGAGCGTGGCGTCGGCCTCGCGTCGCCGGGCGATGTGTTCCACCACGACGATGGCATCGTCGATGATCAGGCCGACCGCCGCGGCGACGCCGCCGAGCGTCATCACATTGAATGACATGCCCATCGCGCGCAGGGCGAGCACGGTGATGGCCAGCACCGCGGCGACGGCGGCGGCGGCGATGGCGGTGACCTTCAGGTCGCGCAGAAAGAGAAACAGCACCAGTCCGGCGAGCAGGATGCCAATGCCGATGGCATCGCGCACCGCGGTCGCCGATGACACGATGAGATCGCTCTGGTCATACCAGTCATGGATGGCAACGCCCGCCGGCAGCTCTTTGGCCATCGCCGCGAGGATGGCGCGCACGTCGCTTGAGATCTGGACGGTATTGCCTTCGGGCTGCTGGTAGATCTGGAAGATGACCGCGTCATGGCCATCGGCGGCGACGCGCGTCCACCGGGGCGCCGTGGCCGGCACGACTTGCGCCACGTCGCGCACCCGCACGACGCCCAGCGCATTCGAGGCGACCACGACGTCTTCGATCTGCGCGGCGCTCTCCAGGGCGTTGGCGGCCATCAAGAGGTAGAGCTGGCCGAAATCTTCGCTGCGCCCGACGGCGCCCAGCACATGGCTGGCGGTGATGGCATGCGCCACGTCGGCCGCGGTGAGCTGGCGCGCGTTGAGGCGATCGGCCGCGATCAGCACCTGATACTCGGCCTCTTCACCGCCCAGCACCCGGATCTCGGCGATGCCCGGCACGCTGGCCAGGGCGGTGCGAATCTGGAAGAGCGCCAGGTCGCGCAATTGCACGGCGGGCACGGTATCGGACGTGAGCGTATAGCCAAGCACCGGGAAGACCGTCGGCTCCATGCGCCGCACTTCGTAGGTGGTCTCGGGCGGCAGGCCTTTGGCGGTGGCGGCGATCGCGGCGTCGATCTGGAGCTGCCGGGCGATCATGTCGTCGCCCCAATGGAAGCCGACCGACAGCTCGGCGCCGCCGCGGCT
>JAGQJJ010001403.1 GCA_020430675.1 Myxococcales bacterium | reverse complement strand
CCTTGTCCGTCCACTTCCCTGTCCCCATCAGCAGGTACGAGGGCGGCGCGAAGGGGTTGAGGTCGTTGTTGCTGTTGCCGTAGTGGGTGATCGCCTGCCAGGCCTTGGACACGGTGCTGCTGGTCGGCGACTGCCACTTCGCGCTCTTCACGAGATCGGGATAGCAGAGGTCCATCGCGCACAGCGCGGCCTCCACGGTGCCGCCCTGGCAGACCAGGGGGCAGTCCTTCTCGGCGATGGGGCCGCCGGCCTCGCCGCCCTTGGTGCCGTCGCAGTCGTCGTCGATGCCGTTGCCGTCGATCTCGGCGACCCCGGGGTGCACGGTCGGCGAGTAGTCCAGGCAGTCGCCGGGGCCCATGGGGCACACCGCGGGCGTGCCGACCACGGTCATCGCGCTGTCGCAGTAGCCGTCCCCGTCGTCGTCGCAGCCCTCGTCGGTGAGCAGGTTGCAGTTGTTGTCGACGCCGTCGCAGACCTCGGCCGACGGGACCGGCGCGTCGCAGCTGCTCCAGCCGTCGATGCCCTCGCAGGTGCGCAGGCCCCAGCAGGTGCCGCTGGTGTTCTGGTTGTTGCACGGCTGCTGGAGGCCCTCGTTGCC
>JAGQJJ010001402.1 GCA_020430675.1 Myxococcales bacterium | reverse complement strand
TTGCTGCCGCGGCCGCCGGGGCTGGGGGACATCGAGGGCGAGGACCCCGACGACCCGCGCTCGGGGCTGGTGCGCCAGCTCCTGGAATACCAGCGATATCGCGAGGTTGCCGAGGGCATCGGGCTCCTGCCGCGCCTGGCCTGGACGACGTTCGACCGCCCCACGGGGCAGGACCGCCCGCGGGACCTGGAGGACGAGGATCCGCTGACGGCCCATGACGTCTACCGCCTGGCGGCGGCCTTCCGGGCCCTGCTGCAGCGCGCGCCGTACGAGCCGCCCCACGAGATCGACGTGGAGCGCATCTCCATCGGCGAGCGCATCGCCCAGATCGCGGACCGCCTGGGGGCGGAGGGCACCCTGGCCTTCGACCAGCTCTGCGAGGGGCTGCGCCACCGCGAGGAGCTCATCACCACGTTCCTGGCCCTGCTGGAGATGGCCCGCCTCAAGCTCATCCGGGTGGTGCAGGCGGACCGGCTGGGGCCGCTCTACCTGGAGGCCCGCGTCGGGTCCAGCGGCATCAAGGGCGAGGAGGCGGCCGGGCTGCTGGCCGAGTAGGCGTCAGGCGGGCTCGTCGGTGGCGGGCTCGTCGGTGGCGGGCT
>JAGQJJ010001401.1 GCA_020430675.1 Myxococcales bacterium | reverse complement strand
TGGCCAGCTCGGTGGCGGCCTGGGTGCGATCGCCTCCGTCGGGCGGCCCACCCCAGCGGCCCCACTCGGGGTTGTCGCAGGCCACCTCGCCCTCCCAGTAGTGGCGGATGATGTAGCGCCCCTGGAAGTTGTTGCTGCTGGCCATCTCGACGGCCCCGGGCTGCTCGTCGCTCTTGCCGTAGCCCAGCGCGCGCCCGCCCCGCACCGGCTTCGCCGGCGTGAACACGATGTCTTCGCTGAGAGTGTCCTTGCTGTAGCGGGTGTGCAGGCGGGTCAGCACCCACGAGCTGGCGGGCCCGAAGTAGGGCTGGCCGGCCACCCGCGGCTCGCCGTCATCGCTGGCGCTCCCCTCGCCGAACACATCGCCGCCCAAGGTGTACAGATCGGCAGGGGTCAGGGGCGGCACCGGGCAGGGATCACACGAGTCGGTCTGCCAGGCGTACTCGGTGACCAGGGCCTTGCCGCCCGCCTTCTCGAGCGCGGCGTCGAAGAGCTGCACGTAGAAGCTGCCGAAGCGGTGGCGCACCTCGTCGAGCACCTCGACGTTGCTGGGGATGAACACGTTCTTGTAGTTGGCGGCCTCGAAGCGGCTGTCGGGGT
>JAGQJJ010001400.1 GCA_020430675.1 Myxococcales bacterium | reverse complement strand
CGACCAACTCCGACGGCACCCTGCGCTCGCTGTGCCCCGGCGAGCGCCACCTGGTGCACTGGTCGGTGGCCAACCTGGGCACGGTCGACGAGACCTACAACGTCCGGTGGTACCTCTCACCGAACCGCCGCATCACGACCGGCGACCGGGTCATCGCGACCAACGTCGGCGCCGTGCAGAACGCCGGGCACTTCTCGACCTGGCAGCGGCTGATCACGATCCCGCTCACCGTCCCGCCCGGGATCTACTACCTGGGCCACCTCGTCGACTACGACCAGCGCATCTGGGAGCGACGGGGCGACAACAACTCCACCTACATGGCATCCAGGGTCCGCATCCTGGCCGCCGACGACGAAAGGTGCCCGCAATGAAGCTGCGCACGCTGCTCGTCTCGACCGTGACCGCGTCCTGCCTGATGGCCGCGGGCTGCGCCACCGAAGAGGAGCTCGCCGGGTCGACCGCGCGCACCGCGCCGGCCAACCCGTTCGAGCTGACCATCGAGGGCGTCGGCACCTTCGAGGGGCGCGCGGAGTACGAGGTGAGCGAGCCGGTGGCGGGCTACGTGCCCACGCCCCGGCTGGTGCTTCACGGGCAGGCGCAG
>JAGQJJ010001399.1 GCA_020430675.1 Myxococcales bacterium | reverse complement strand
AGCTGGTGTGCTGACAATGCGCCTCATGGCGTGCCTTTGCCGCCGGAGTTGCGGACCCCGCCGCCGCTGTCAGACCTGACTGCCAAGAACGACTACGACCAGCGCTTGCAGGCATTTTTGCGTGCGCAGGAGTACAAATCGGCATTGAACTGGAGCCACGACCAACAATGGCGGCTTACCGGACCCTACGCCGGCGAGATCGGCAGCGGCGACAACTATGGTACCCACCCGGCGGTGAAGTTGTACTACTCACCGGAGATTGTGAACTGGCTGTGTAGCGATCGTGCGGCACCGCTCCCCGACGGCGCCATGATCATCAAGGAGATGCACAGCATCGATGCGGGCCTCGGGATCGAACTCACAGACAATGCCTGTATGGATATCACGGAGGATCCGGAGCCGGAGAGCTGGACCATCATGGTCAAGAACGCCGAAGCATCGGCGGACGGCTGGTACTGGGGATACTACGCGGTAGCCTCCGACTCCACCGCGCCCAATGCCCTGGGTAATCCACCGATACTGGGCAAGGCCGCTGTAACCACCCTGGAGGCACTCGATGAGCTCAACTCCAGCACCCAGCGGAATCCGGATTTCTACCCCA
>JAGQJJ010001398.1 GCA_020430675.1 Myxococcales bacterium | reverse complement strand
AGAAACACCGAGCCCTAGAGCGAGGCTCAGCCCCACCCCCAGAACTCGATGCCTCGAAGCCGTCGACACGTGGATACCTCGCAAGTCACGCTACCGGCAGGCGGTCGGCTCACACGGAGTCATTCGTCCGTTGGCAGGTTGCGGTCTGTCTGAACCTCGTAGCGGAAGTAGGGCCTGTCCGTGAAGTCCTGGCGCAAGCCGCCCCGCTCGTAGATGATGATGCGGAGGCGAGTGACCTTGCCCTCCTGGGCGATGAAGCTGTAGCTGCCCTGGACCTTCAGCGTGTACTGGTTCAGGTACGAGAAGATGCCGAAGCCGTTGCCGCGGAGCACCACGTTGGCGCTGACCTGGTGGTTGCCCGCGGGGAGGCCCCCGTCGAAGAACTTGATCTCCTTCTTCCGCGCCAGCTCGCCGGAGGTGTCGGCCCGGGAGAAGATCTTGGAGCCGTCCAGGAAGTAGGTGATGGACTCGATGACGTATTCGCCGCCCAGCTCATTCACATGGTAGAGGATGCCCCGGGCGCCGGAGACCATGCCGTGCAGGACGGTCTCCCGCAGGAGGAGCAGGCGGGCCTTGGACCGGAAGACGTCCTCCTTGAGGCC
>JAGQJJ010001397.1 GCA_020430675.1 Myxococcales bacterium | reverse complement strand
GTAGGTGGGCTGCCGGCCGTCGACCCAGCGGAAGTCGCCCTCCGTCGCGATGTCGTCCAGCCCGAGCCAGTAGTCCTGGGCGCGGACCTCCTGGGAGCGGGCGTAGGCCCACGCCGCCTCGGCCGGATCGTCCAGGATGACGAGATCGGCCCCCAGCTGCTGGCAGTGGGCCCGGGCGTCCGCGTAGCTGCGCGGCGTCGTGCAGACGAGGTAGCGCCGCCCGCCGCGGAACCGCTCCGCGCAGTCGGGGCAGCCGATGCCATCGTCCACGACGCCGTTGCAGTCCTGGTCGATGCCATCGCCGCAGATCTCCTCGGCCCCGGGGTAGCTGTCCGGGTCGTCGGGCCGGCAGTCGGTGTCGCAGGCGAAGCCGTCGTCATCGGGGTCCGGGTCGTCCTGCAGCAGGCAGTCGACGATGACGCCCACGTCCTGCCGGCGCCGCTCCAGGAACGCGATGGTGGCGTTGACGTTCGCCGTCACCGACTCGGGCGTGTAGGCGCGCCGCGGGTCCTCGACCACCCACGGGAACATCAGATCCGCCTGCGCCCGGATGGCCGGCACCAGGTCCAGGCGGTCCAGCAGCCGCACGATCTCCAGCAGCG
>JAGQJJ010001396.1 GCA_020430675.1 Myxococcales bacterium | reverse complement strand
CACCTTCGCCGTCGGGCTCCCGCTCGGGCTGCGCTTTGGCCCCGTCGAGCTGAGCTACCGCCCGAGCCTCGCCGTGGCCCTCGCCAGCGAGACCCACGCGGTGCTCGGCGGGACCCAGCGTCAGGGCCCGCGGACGGGGCTGGCGCCCTTCGAGGTCGTGCTTCGCCTGCGCATCCCCGCGCGCCGTCGGGTATAGGTCGGCATGGCCGCCAAGCCTCGCAAGCCTCGCCAGCAGCGGCGCCTCGACACCGAGCGGAAGCTCCGCGAGGCGGTCGAGGCCCTGATCCTCGAGCGCGGGATCGAGGCGCTCGGCGTCAACGCGGTCGCGGCTCGAGCCGGCGTCGACAAGGCCCTGATCTACCGCTACTTCGGCGGGCTCGAGGGCCTGATCCGCGCCTACGCCGACGGCGCGGACTTCTGGCCCACGCTCGACGAGGTGCTCGGGCCCGAGCGCGAGGTGCTCGCGCTCGAGGACCCTGGCCAGATCGGCGCCGAGATCCTCCGCCGCCACACCGACGCGATCCGCAGCCGCCCGCTGACCCTCGAGATCCTCGCGCGCGAGTGTGTCCAGCGCGGCCCGCTGACGACCATGCTCGAGGAGGT
>JAGQJJ010001395.1 GCA_020430675.1 Myxococcales bacterium | reverse complement strand
CGTGAGCGCCCCGCCCTATCACCCGGTGGTGCCTGCCAACCCCGCGGACGCCGACGCCATCGTGGCCTGCTGGTGGACCCTGATGGCCGTGCACGGGCCCATCGATGGGCGCATGTACGAGACGGTGCCCGACGCCCAGCGGGTGTACCGCGAGCACGTCCGCCGGCAGATCGACGCCTCGAAGGGCGTGGTGCTGGTGGCGCCCACCCCCGACGAGCAGGGCATCAAGGGCTACCTGCTGGGCGGCCTGGGCCAGCGGAGCAAGGTCTACGCCGTGCGCGAGGTGGGGATGATCTTCGACGTGGCCGTGCACCCCGACCACCGCCGCCAGGGCGTGGGCGAGGCGCTGGTGCAGGCGGCCCTGCGGCGCTTCCGCCTGCGGGGCCTGAGCGACGTGCAGGTGACCTGGTCGCCCGAGAACCGCCTGGCCCACGGCTTCTGGCAGAAGATGCGCTTCGCCCCGCTGCTCATCGAGGCCTACCGCAAGCTCTGAGCGGGGCACCCGGGTGGGCCCCGGCAGGCTCAGCCCTCTTCGCGCGCCGCCGGCAGCTTGGGCGCGGCCACCTTGACGCAGGTGAACGCCTTGCCGCCCTTCTCGACGGT
>JAGQJJ010001394.1 GCA_020430675.1 Myxococcales bacterium | reverse complement strand
TGACGAGGACTTCGGCGACCTGGGCAAACCCTGCATCGCGGGCGTCGGCGCGTGCGCGGCGGAAGGCGCTTTCCGGTGCAGCGACGACCGCCGCGACCTCGTCTGCGGCGCCGCGCCCACCGAGGGCGGCGACGAGCAGTGCAATGGCGTCGACGACGACTGCGATGGCACCGCCGACGAAGGCTTCGACCTCGACGCCGAGTGCACGGTCGGCGTCGGCGCCTGCGCGGCGACCGGCAAGAGGATCTGCGATGAGGCCGGTGGGGTGACCTGCGACGCCCAGCCGGGTGAGGCCACGGACGAGGTCTGCAACGGCGCCGACGACGACTGTGACGAAGCCATCGACGAAGGCGACCCGGGCGGCGGCGAAGCCTGTCAGACCGGTCGCCCCGGCCGCTGCGCGGCGGGCCGCGAGCGATGCGATGGCGGTGCGCTGCGCTGCGTGGCCGATCGGGACGCCCGCGATGAGACCTGCGACGGCGCCGACGATGACTGCGATGGCAACACCGACGAAGGCTTCGACGTGGGCGCCGAGTGCACGGCCGGGCAAGGCCTCTGCGAGACGCACGGGTACGTCGCGTGCGCGGGCGGCATGGCCCGCTGC
>JAGQJJ010000013.1 GCA_020430675.1 Myxococcales bacterium | reverse complement strand
CCCATCGGGCAGGTCGAGCTGTACCTCATCCCCGACATCGTCTACTGCGAGGATCCCTACTATCTGGCGCCGCCGCCCGACCCGTTTGAGGTGCGCGCGGTGCAGTGGGTGGGCGATTCGGTCGATATCGGGCCGCTGCTCGAAGGCACCCGGTTTGCGGTGGTGGCGCGCGGGCGCATCACCGACACCAACGTGCTGGCCGCCGGCGGCTGCGTGGGCGACCTGCGCATCCGCGCCGGCGAGCGGCTCGACGTGCAGGTCATGCTCAATACGCTGCCGCTCAACCCGGCCGGCGTGTACACCGTATCGAACAACTTCGACTTCACCGACGCCATCCCCGGCACGCTGGGCGATGTCATCCGCGGGTTGGTGCGGTTCTTCGGCGATCAGCATCACGAGCGCGAGATCGCCGGGCTCATCTTCGACCTGATCGAAGGGCTGGCCCGCGACGCCGCCGGCATCATCGGTGAGTTGGTGGTCGATCTGGTGCGGCAATGGGTCGAAGACGACCTCAACCGCATCATCAACGATTACATCGACCGCGACGGGCCCGACTGGCTGCGCGACTTCTTCACCATCGGCAGCGATCTGATCAGCATCGTGAGCAATATGGAGGTCATCAGCCAGATGCGGCTCGACAAGCCGCGGCGCGATGGCACCTTCAATGGCAGTCAGAACTGGATCGGGCTGGCGTTCTATTGGCGCCTGCCCTGCGAGGGCAACCCCGACCCCGATTGCGGGCGCTATGCCTTCACCATGGACGACATCGCCGCCGGCGGCGAAGGCGTCGAGCTGGTCTTCGGCCAGTTCGATGGGCGGATTCACAGCTACGACCAAGGGGTCATCTATCCGCATACGATGGATTTGCAGTACGGGCGGCTGATCCTGTTCGTGCTCAACAACCTCATCCTGCCGGTGATCGCAAACGGCGCGCACAACCTGCGCGACGGGCTGTTGAACATGGCCAACTGCCCGGGCTTCGCCGATGGCATCACCGGCGGGCGCAGTCATCTGCGGCTCGGCGGCATCAACATCGTCAGCCGCAACACCATTGAAGATTGGTGTGTCACCATCATGACCGTGGCCGGCGACGCGGCCAACGCCATCATCGGTCGGCTGCGCATCGACACCCGCATGACCCTCGAAGGCACGATGACGTTCGTCGAGGAGTCGGACGATCTGCGCGTCGATCGCATGGTCGACGGGCTGTGGACGGGCACCATCCGCACCAATGAGGATGAGGGTCCGCCCTTCGACGGCTGGTTCGAGGGCACCCGCGACGGGGAATGAGCCGCCGGACTTGACCGGACGGTCAAGCGGCGTAAGCTCGACGGGTTACCCGACCCGATCGGCCTTTGATGACCGAATTCCTTCACGCCGTCCTCGCATTCCCGACCGTGATCTACACGGTGCTGCTGGTCGTCACGCTGGTTTATTGGCTGTTTGTCGTCATCGGCGCGCTCGACGTTGACGCGCTCGATGTGGGCGACGCGGCCGATGGGCTGGCCGATGGCGCCGCCGATGGATTGGCCGACGGGCTGGCGGACGGCGCGGCCGACGGGCTGGCCGATGGCGCCGCCGAGGCGCTGGGGCACGGGGCCGCTGACGCGATCGGCGATGGCGCCGCCGAGGCGCTGGGCCATGGCGCCGATGGGGTCGCCGAGGGCGCGGGACACGCGGCCGGCGAAGCCTCGCATGGGGCCGCCAGCGGCATCGCCGGGCTGCTCTCGGCGTTGCGCCTGCGCTCGGCGCCGCTGACCGTGGTCATCAGCCTGATCATCCTCATCGCGTGGTCGCTCAGCATGCTGGGCATGAACAACCTGAGCCACCTGCTGCCCTACGGCGTGCTCGCCGCGCTGGTCGGGGTGGGCGCGTTTGTCGTCGCCGTGCCGATCACCTCGCTGCTGGTTCGCCCGCTGGGCAAGGTCTTCATCTCGCACACCGCCCGGAGCCGCGCCGACGCGGTGGGCCATACCTGCGTGGTGACCACCGGCCGCGTCGATCAGCGCTTCGGTCAGGCCGACTGCAAGATCGGCGGTGACTTCCTGCGCATCGAGGTGCGCTGCGATCCGGCCCGCGGCCTGAGGCGCGGGCAAGAGGCCCTGATCATCGAATATGACCGCGAGCGCGAGGCCTATCTGGTCGAGCCGCTCGACGACTGAGGCGCAAGGAACCCATCATGCCCACGAATCTGCTGGTCGCAGGCGTGCTCGTCGCCTTCATCATCCTGATCCTGATCGGGGTGATGATCATCATCTCGAAGTTCTATCGGAAGGTGGATCAGGGCAAGGCGCTGATCATCAACAAGATGAAAGCCGAGCCCGAGGTGACCTTCACCGGCGGCATCGTCTACCCGATCATCCATCGGGCCGAGGTGATGGACATCTCGGTGAAGACGATCGAGCTGGAGCGGCGCGGGCATGAGGGCCTGATCTGCAAAGACAACGTGCGCGCCGACATCAAGGTGACGTTCTTCGTGCGGGTCAACAAGACCGGCGATGACGTGCTGAAGGTGGCGCAGGCCATCGGGTGCATGCGCGCGAGCGACCAGAAGACGCTCGAAGAGCTGTTTGTGGCCAAGTTCTCGGAAGCGTTGAAGACGGTGGGCAAGCGGCTCGAGTTCGAGCAGCTCTATACCCAGCGCGATGACTTCAAGGATCAGATCATCGAGGTCATCGGCAAGGACCTCAACGGCTACGTGCTCGACGACGCGGCGATCGACTTCTTGGAGCAGACGCCGCTCGAAGCCCTCGACGCGCAGAACATTCTCGACGCGCAAGGCATTCGCAAGATCACCGAGCTGACCGCGACGCAGAACATCCGCACCAATGAGATCAAGCAGAAGGAGCGGATGGAGATCGGCAGCCAGAACCTGAAGGCCGATGAGGCGATCTTCCGGTTCGACCAGCAGCGCGCTGACGCCGAGGCCAAGAAGGCCAAGGAGATCTCGATCGCGCAGACCCGCGAGTCGAACGAGGCGCTGCGGGTGAAGGCCGATGAAGAGAAGCGCACCGCGCTGACGCGCCAAAAGGCGGAAGAAGAGGTCTCGATCGGCGAGCAGAACAAGATGCGCGCGGTCGAGGTGTCGATGAAGGCCCGCGAGCGCGAGGTGACGGTCGAAGGCGTGCGCGTGAAGAAGGCGGCCGATCTGGAAGAGGTCAGCCGCGAGCGCGAGGTCGAGCTGCAGCGCATCGCCAAAGAGAAGAACCTTGAGGTCGAGCGCCGCGAGATCGCCGATGTCATCCGCGGCCGCATCGCGGTCGAGAAGACGGTCGCCGAAGAAGAGGAGCGCATCAAGGACCTGCGCGCCCACGCGGAGGCCGAGCGCCACAAGAAGGTGACCATCATCGGCGCCGAGGCCGAAGCGCAAGAGAAGCTGGTCAAGGACATCAAGGCCGCCGAGGCCCAGGAAGAGGTGGCCAAACACGACGCGCGCAAGCGGCTGATCACCGCCGAGGCCGATCTGGAGGCCGCCGACAAAACCGCGCGGGCCAAGATTCGCATGTCGGAAGGCGTGCAGGCCGAAGAGGCGGCGACCGGGCTGGCCAAGGTGCGCGTGCAGGAGGCCGAAGCGGCGGCGATCGAGAAGCAAGGCCGCGCCAAAGCGACGGTGACCCTGGAGCAGATGCAGGCCGAGGCCGCCGGCGATGAGAAGAAGGGGCTGGCCAAGGTCAAGGTGCGCGACGCCGAGGCCGACGTGACCCGCAAGGAGGGCGAGGCCCGCGCCGATGTGGTGCGCGGCGTCAAGCTGGCCGAAGCGGCGGGCGATCAGGAGAAGGGTCTGGCGGTGGCCCGCGTGCGCGAGGCCGAAGCGGCGGCGATCGAGAAGCAGGGCGTCGCCGAGGCGGTGGCCATCAAGGAGAAGCTGACCGCCGAAGCGGCGGGCCTCGCCGAAAAGGCGGCGGCGATGAAGGCCCTCGACGGCGTGGGCCGCGAGCACGAGGAGTTCCGCCTGCGCCTCGACGTGGAGAAGCAGGTTGCGGTGCGGCGCATCGACGCCCAGGTCAGCGTGGCCGAGCACCAGGCCAAGGTGCTGGCCAGCGCCTTCGAGCAGGCGCGCATCAACATCGTGGGCGGCGACGGGCAGTTCTTCGACCGCTTCGTGCAGGCGGTCAGCCTGGGTCGGTCGGTCGATGGCTTTGTCGAGCAGAGCGACACCGCGCAGAAGCTGCTCAGCCCCTACCTGGAGGGCGGCGCCAGTCTGCCGGCCGATCTCAAGGAGATCCTGGCCGGCAAGGTGACCGCCGAGAACCTGAAGAACGTGGGCCTGGGCGCCCTGCTGGCCAAGCTGGCGGGCGACGCCGACGGCGACCTGAAGCGCAAGCTCGAGTCGCTGGCGCAGCGGGCCCGCGAGCTGGGGCTCGATCAGGCGGGCCGCTGAGCCGCCGATGGCTGAAGCAGCCCAAAGCGCGGCCGGCCCCGGCGAGGCGGGCAAAGGCGAGGCGGTCGACGGCGGCAACTACGAGGTCATCCGCCGCCGGCTGGTGACGCTCGGCGAGACGCTGCGCGGCCGCGCCGACGACCTCAACGCCCGCCGCAAGTCGACGTTTGGCGGCACCGAGCTGAGCGTGCTGGCCAACGGTCGCGTGCGCACCGAGCACAACTGCCTGCCGCGCGATGTGGTCTCGGTCAACGGGCAGCTGCTGGTCGGCTACCAGCTCTTTCTGGGGCTCAAACAAGAGAC
Organism: Myxococcales bacterium; assembly: GCA_020430675.1. The sequence continues at coordinate 12,461 of JAGQJJ010000013.1, read as the reverse complement.
CAAGATCGAAGATGTCTTCGGGCTGTATCGGTTCGATCAGACGCCCGATGGCTATGACTTCACGCGCACGCCGCAAGACGAGATCGAGTTCCTCAACCACCCCGACTTCGTCAAGGATTTCGGGGATCTGTTCCGCTATTACCGCGACTGCGAACTCGTGCAGATGCAGGCGGGTGACACCCATCTGCTGGCGGTCTTTCGCATCGGCGCGACGATCGACGATGCCAAGGTCTGTCGCTGGCGCGTCGATCCCGGCGGGCGGCTGACCTATCTCGACAACCGCGGCGAGCGCGATCTGGCGCGGCCGCCGTCCCATGACTTCACCTGGACGCTCACCGGCCGCGAGCAGCAGGTGCAGGGGCACCACCCGCATATCAACATCCTCGACACGGTCTTTGTCGAGACGGTGGGCGGCGACCTGACGGTCAAGGTCGAAGACAATACCGAAGACGGCCAGGGCATCTATCGCGAGCCGGTTGAAGACCGGAACCAGACGCTCGACGACGGCGAGATCCACTTCGCTCGGCTGGGCACGCTGATCCTGCTGAAGATCAAGCCCTACCGCGAGCAGGCGTATCGCTATCTGGTCTTCAATACCCGCACCCAGACGGTCACCCGCATCGACGCCATCGGCCGGGCCTGCGTGCAGCTGCCCGAAGACCACGGCATCATCTTCCCGGGCGGGTATTACCTCGAAAGCGGCGACTTCAAGCTCTTCGACCAAGACACCGCCGCGCTCGAATTTCAGCGCGTCATCCGCTCGCCCAATGGCGAAGACGTGCTCTACGTCTTCTACCGGCGCGCGGCCGGCGACTACACGTTGCTGCCATACAATCTGATCCGCAAAGAGGTGCAGAGCCCGATTCTGTGCAATGGCTACAGCCTGTTTGAAGACGGGCGCATGGTGGTCTTCCGCGCGTCGACCGAGCCGAGCCGCGTGCACCCGATGCAGGTGTGGCAGACGCCGTTCACCTCGGCCGAGTTTGCCGCCTCGGCGCCGACCGATGGCTCGTTTCTGGCCAAGGTGGGCAACGCCGATCTGGTGCGCGGCATCAGCGACGCGCTCTCGGTGGGCCGGCTGATCGATCAGGCGAGCCCCTCGCGGCAGACGTATGAAGACCTGATCGCGGCGCTGACCCGCATGCGCGACAGCTATTACTGGCTGGCGAACGCCGAGGTCGGTTTCCGCAGTGTTCTCGATGATTTGCTGCGCACGGCCGAGCTGATCATCGACGAGTTCGAGAAAGTCGTCGCCTTCCGCGCGCAGGCGAAGGCGGCGCTGAGCGAGGCCGAGAAGAAGCAGATCGAGCTGCTGCGGGCGCTGCGCGCTGAAGAGATGCGCAGCGTCGACGCTTTCATGCGCTCGATGACCGCCCTGCGCGGCCAGCGCGGGCATCTGATCACGCTGCGCGAGGTGCGTTACATCGATCTGGCGCGGCTTGACGCGCTGGAGGCCGAGACGGTCGAAACCTTCGACCGCGTCACCCGCGAATGCGTGCGCTTTTTGCTGCGCGACGAGGCCCTGGCACCGCTGAAGGGCGATCTGGACACCGTGCTCGGGCAGGCCGAGGCGGTAGAGAAGGTCGCCGAGATCGAGCCGCTGCGCAAACGCCTCATCGAGCTGGGCGGCGGGCTCGACCTGCTGACCGAGGTCATCAGCGGCCTGCAGATCGACGACGCCACGCAGCGCACGGCCATCCTCGAAGGCATCAGCGAGGTGTTCGGGCACCTCAACCGCGTGCGCGCCACCGTCGAGGGCCGCCGCAAGGAGCTGCTCGGCCGCGAAGGGCGCGCCGAGTTCGGGGCGCAGTTCAAGCTTTTCGGTCAGAGCGTGAGCAGCGCGCTCTCGCTCTGCGATACGCCCGAGCGCTGCGACGAAGAGCTCTCGCGCCTGATGATCCAGCTCGAGGAGCTCGAAGCGCGGTTCAGCGAGTTCGATGAGTTCCTCGGCGACCTCGCGGCCAAGCGCGATGAGGTCTACGAGGCGTTTGGCAGCCGCAAGCAGACGCTGCTCGACGAGCGCAATCGCCGCGTGCAGAACATTCTCGCCGCGGTCGATCGGGTCTTTGAGGGCATGGTGCGCCGCACCCGCACCTTCAAGGACGAAGACGCGCTCAACGCCTACTTCGCCTCCGACGGCATGGTGCTCAAGGTGCGCCAGTTTGCCGAGCAGCTCGGGCAGCTCGGCGACGCGGTCAAGGGCGACGAGCTGCTGGCGCGGCTCAAGTCGACGCGGCAGGACGCGCTGCGCGGGCTGCGCGACAAGCTCGACCTGTTTGCGGGCGGCGACAACCTGATCGCGTTCGGGCGCCACCAGTTCACGGTCAATACCCAGGCCGTCGAGCTGACGATGGTGCCGCGCGGCGAGGGCATGGCGCTGCACCTGACCGGCACCGACTTCTACGAGCCCATCGAAGAGGCCGAGTTCCTGGCGACCGCGCCGTTCTGGGCGCAGTCGGTCATCTCGGAGAACGCGGCGGTCTATCGCGCCGAGTATCTGGCGGCGACGCTGCTGTTTGCCGCCGAGCGCGGCGAGGGCGGGCTGAGCGTGCAGGCGATGCTCGACGCGCAGCGCACCGAGGGCGGGCTGGCGGCGCTGGTGCGCGACGCGGCGCGCGAGCGGTATGAAGAGGGCTACGAGCGCGGCCTGCACGACGCCGACGCGGCGCTCATTTTGGAGAAGCTGCTGCACATGCACACCGGCGCCGGGCTGCTGCGCTTCGGGCCGGTGCCGCGGGCCATCGCCGCGCTGTTCTGGGGCGCGGTGGGCGACGCGGCGCTGCGCGGCATCTGGCATCGCAAGGCGCAGAACCTGGGGCGGCTGCGGCGCAGCTTCCGGCGGCATCCGGCCGCGCTCAACGCGCTGGCCGATGAGATCAGCGAGCGCATCCGGGCGTTCGGCGAGGCCCGCGGGCTGCCCGAAGCGGCGGCGGCGGCGACGCTCGCCGGGCGCTATCTGGTCGAGGAGCTGACCGCCGAGAAGCCGCGCTTCACCACCAGCCGCGAGGCGGTCGACCTGCAGACGGCGCTGCTGCGGCACCTCGATGACAGCGCGACGCGGCGCGATTTTGACGACGATCTGCGCGCGCTGGAGGGCGATCTGGTCGGCCGGGTGACCCTGGCCCGCGCCTGGATCGAAGCGCTGATCGGCCAGAGCGCGTCGACCGGCGAGGCCGGCCTGGCGCTGGAGGCGGCGGTGCTGATCGGCGGGTCGTCGGTCGACCGCGAGGTGAGCAGCGCGGTGACGCGCGCCGAGGTGAAGGGCCTGCTCGGCAACCACCCGCGGGTGGTCGATCGGGCGATGACCCTTCAACTCGATGCCTTCCTCGGCCGCCTGACGACCTTTGTCGAAGAGACGGTGCCTGGCTATCGCGCCTATCGCCAGCAGCGCGGCGCGCTTCTCGACCGCGCCCGGGTGCGGCTGCGGCTCGATGAGTTCAAGCCGCGCGTGATGAGCAGCTTCGTGCGCAACAAGCTCATCAACGATGTCTATCTGCCCATCATCGGCGACAACCTGGCCAAGCAGATGGGCGCCGCGGGCGCGGCCAAACGCACCGACCTGATGGGTCTCTTGCTGCTCATCTCACCGCCCGGTTATGGCAAGACAACCCTGATGGAGTATGTGGCCAATCGCCTGGGATTGGTCTTTGTGAAGGTCAACGGGCCTTCGCTCGGGCATTCGGTGGTGAGCCTTGATCCCAACGAGGCGCCCAATGCCACCGCGCGGCAGGAGGTCGACAAGATCAACCTGGCGTTTGAGATGGGCAACAACGTGATGCTGTACCTCGATGACGTGCAGCATACCCACCCGGAATTCTTGCAGAAGTTCATCTCGCTCTGCGACGCGCAGCGCAAGGTTGAGGGCGTCTGGCGCGGCCGGACGCGCACCTATGATCTGCGCGGCAAGAAGTTCTGCGTGGTGATGGCTGGCAATCCCTATACCGAGACCGGGGCGAAGTTTGTCATCCCGGACATGCTGGCCAACCGTGCTGACACCTATAACCTGGGCGACATCCTCGATGGCAAGGATGATGTCTTTGCGCTGAGTTATATCGAGAACGCGCTGACCTCAAACGCCGTGCTGGCGCCGCTGGCCACGCGCAGCGCCGATGACATCTACAAGCTCATCGCGCGCGCCCGCGGGGCCGAGGTGGCGGGCACTGACTTGAAGCATGGCTACTCGGCGGTCGAGATCAATGAGATCACCGAGGTCATCCGCCGGCTGAGCCAGATTCAGAAGGTGGTGCTCAAGGTCAACATGCAATACATCGCCAGCGCCTCGATCGATGATGCCTTCCGCGTCGAGCCTGCCTTCAAGCTGCAAGGCAGCTATCGCAACATGAACAAGATGGCGGAGAAGGTGCGCGCAGCGATGACCGAGGCCGAGGTCGAGGCGCTCATCGATGACCATTACAACGGCGAGTCGCAGACGCTGACCACCGGGGCGGAGAACAATCTGCTCAAGCTGGCCGAGCTGCGCGGGCGCATGAGCGAAGCGCAGCGGGCGCGGTTTGAGGAGGTCAAGCGCGCGTTCCGCCGCGTGCAGACCATGGGCGGCAAGGATGATGACCCCGTCGCGCGGGTGACCGGCACGCTCGGCGGGCTTGGCGAGCACCTGGGCGCCATTCGCGAGGCGCTCGATCGCGGGGTGCAGGGCGGCACCGAGCAGGCGCTGGCGGCGGTGGCGCAGGGCATTCACGGGCTGCGCGAGGCGCTGGCCGATGGCGGCGGGCGGGCGTTTGCCGCGCCGCTCTCGCAGCTTGCGGTGCGGCTTGACGCCATTCGCGACGCGCTCGGTGATGGCGGGGCGAAGTCGATGCAAGGGCCGCTCGCCGCGGTGGCCACGCAGCTCGATGGCATTCGCGACGCGGTGCGACAGGCGGCCGAGCGCCGTGATGAACCGGCGGCGTCACGCGCGACGCCGCCGCCCCTGCCCGGCCTGGGCCGCCTGGGCGAAGCGCGGGCGCCGGCGACCGATCCGGCGCTGGCGCGGGTGCTCAGCGAGCTGAGCGGCGCGCTGCGCGAGGTGAGCCGCCCGCAGGTGGAGGTCAAGGTGCAGAACCTGCCGCCACCGGGCGTGGAGGAGCTGCTCGCGCAGCAGGTGCAGCTCATCGAGCGCACCCTGGTGCCATTGGTGCGGGCCAGCGCCGAGAACCTGCAAGACGCCCAGGCCATCGGGACCCATGTGCGCGAGCTGATCGATCTGCTCAAAGAGGTCGACGCCGGTCTGCGCCGGCGATAACCCCTCCCCCGAAAAGCGCGGGACCGAATCTGCCGGGCGCCCCGATCCCGCCGTTGACGACGATTCCTGACACGTTTTTTGCGGTACGGTTCTTTACGTTCGTCACAATCCTTACTACATCGTTGCAACCCCGTACGGGTTTATACATAATCAGATGCAGGCGGGCCGATTACTCCCGCCATGTTGCTGCAAAACAGAAAACGTCTGGGGGTCATCATGGCTCGCGCGATTCGAGTCTTCAGTGTTCACGTTGCCTTGACTGCTGCCATGACGCTGGCGTTTTGGGGCTGTGCGGGGCAGAGCGAGGGGATCTCGACGGGTGAGCTGGCCCAGCCCCAGTTGAGCGGTGGGTTGTCAGGGGCCATCTACGACTTCATGGTCGATGGTCGGCGGGTGGGCACGGTGCTGATCACCGCTTCGTCGCCGGTCGCGGGCTACGCCGCGCTGACCGAGCATTGGCGCTTTTCGCCCGAGACGCTGGCCGAGATCGGCGCCGGGCGGGTGCCGTCGATGCAGGTCGAGACCGCCTGGCTCTGGTACGAGCTGACCGACAAGCTGGTCGCCGAGCGCTTTGAGGCCGGCTCAGACGGCTTCGTGGCGTGGACCGAGCCGCGCGCTTTTGCGCTCGAATCGCAGACGCGCCGCATCAAGAGCGAGCCGGCGCGGCGGCGGGCGGCCTATCGGTTCTTCGCCCCGGCGCCCGAGCGGGTCGATGTCTCGGCGTCGTACTTCCTGGTCGTCGAGGCCGACGCGGCGCGGCCGCGCATGCGCTGGGTGCTGGCGACCGAGAGCCTGCACACCTATTTCCCCGAGACCTTCGGCGACGTGGCCGAGACCAACGAAGCGCTGCTGCTGCGCGATGACTCGCGCGAGATTCTGCTGGTCGGCGCGTCGACGCTCAGCCGCGTGGATTACGCCGAGGGCTTCTCGTACATCCCCACGCCCTGATCGGCCGCATCGAGGCCGCGCACCAACCGGAAGCCGATCATCCAGAACCGTTGATTCGGCCGGTCGGCGAGGCGGGTCGCCACATGGCACAAGCGCAGATGGCTGGCCCAGGCGCCGCCGCGCACGGCGCGGAAATCCGGGTCGTCGTCGGCGGCGGGCGCGATGATGAGCTGACCGTCTCGCGTGGGCGGGCCTTCGAGCGTCCACCGGCCGATGCACCAGTCGCGCGCGTTGCCGGCCATGCCGCGCACGCCGTACGGGCTGACGTCGACCGGGTGATCGTCGACGACGGCCAACGAAGGTTCGCGCTCATGGCTCTCGAGCGCGCAGACCCACGGGGCTTCGATGTGATCGCCAAACGGATACCGGCGCCCATCCACCCCGCGGGCGGCCTTCTCCCATTCGAGCTCGTCAGGCAGCCGATACTGATGGCGGCGACGCGCCGAGCGCCAGGCGGCGAAGGCCATCGCGCCATGCCAGTTGACCCGGGTCACGGGCCAGCGCGGGTGCACCGGATGGCCGGCGTCGTCGAAGCCGGGCAAAAAGCGGCCGGCATGGTCGCGATCGCCGTCGGGCGGGCGGGTGCCGCCGCTGCCCATCGGCGCGCGGGGGGCCAGCTCAAGCGCCCGCGCCTCATGGCCGGTGGCGACCAGATCGTCGAGGAACTCGATGAACTCGGCGACGGTGATCGGGTGCACGCCGGTGATGAACGGGGGGGTCCAGATGCGGCGCAGCGGCAGGCCGTCGGCGGCGTCGGGGCCGCCCGAGAGAAACCAGCCGGCGGGGATATAGGCTTCGTCGGGTTCGAGGGCGCCGCGCTGCGGCAGGATGATCGGCGTCGGCGCATGCTCGCCGGGCGCGACGCCATCCCAATGCGCGCCGCGCTCGATCTGCACCGGGTAGTGCACCGGCGCGCAGCCCGGCGAGATGATCTCAAGCAGGTAGCTGCCCTTCGAGAGCCGCACCTCAAACAGCGGCGTGGGCCCCAGGCTGCGCTCATAGCTGGGCACGAGGCGCCGGTGCTGCTGGCGGTAGCGATAGACGCGCACGATGGCGCCGGGCGGATCGGTCACCAACGTCAGCGCGCCGTCGCCGGTGAGGAAGGCGGCGTGGCGGCCGTCGTCGTGAATGCGCAACAGCGCTTCGTTGCGCGCGGCGGCCCGCGGGTCGCGGTTGCGCTCGGCGTCGACGAGCAGCTCGCGGTGATGGTCGGCGAGCGCGCTGCGCGCGGCGGGCAGGTCGGGCGACTGGGTCAACGCCGCGCGCAGCTTCTGCTCCCAGCGAATCTCGATGAGCGCCGCTTCGAGCTCCAGGGCGTCGGCTTCGTCCTGATGAGCCCACGCCTCGTAGCGCTGCTCGACCGGCGCGGTGGGCGGCAGCGCGGCCAGCACCGCCTGGGCCTTGGCGTGCAGGTCATCGGCGCGGGCCTGGAGCAGATGCGCCTTGGGCAGCAGCACCCGGGCCTCTTCGACCAGCAGCTCGGCGTGCTCGCGCCGCCGCGCGCCGTCGAGCCAGTCGCGCAGCTCGGCGGCGACCGCCGAGGCGTCGACCGGGCGCTCGGCGGGATCGCGGGCCAGGGTGCGCAGGCACAGCTCGACCAGCTCGTCGGGCAGGCGGCGGCTGGGCGCGGCCCAGCGCGTGGGGCTTTGCGGGGATTCGGAGATGACCGTGGCGAGCACGTCATCGGCCAGGCCCACGAAGGGTGGCCGGCCGGTGAGGATCTGGTAGAGCGTGGCGCCCAGCGCGTAGACGTCGCTGCGGCGCCCCACGCGCGCCGGGTCGCCCAACGCCTGCTCGGGCGGCATGTACGCTGGCGTGCCCAGCACCTGGCCGACGCGGGTGGTCAAGGCGCTGGCCGAGCGCACGGGCATGGGCGGCAGTGGCGCGGTCGGGCCATCGGCGCGGCGGGCGATGCCCCAATCGAGCACCAGCACCTCGCCGTGCTCGCCGACCATGATGTTCTGCGGCTTGAGGTCGCGGTGGATGACGCCCTCGTGGTGCGCGTAGCCGACCGCCTCGCAGGCCCGGGTCAGCGCTTCGACCAGCCGGCGCAGGCTCCAACCGCCGGGCGAGACCCAGCCTTCGCCCCCGTGCACCTCGGCGATGACTTCGGCCAGGGTGCGCCCATGCACCTCGCGCATCGTGTACCAGGGGCGGCCGTCGGGCAGCAGGCCGCGATCGTAGACCGGCACGATGCCCGGGTGCTGCAGGCCCGCGGTGAGGCTGGCTTCGAGGCCAAAGCGCTCTTCGCTCGACGTCTCGGCGGCGTCCCACGACAGCACCTTGAGCGCAACGCAGCGGTCGAGGTCGCGGTCGTGCACCCGCCGCACTTCGCCCATGCCACCGCGGCCAAGCAGGCCCCGATCGGCATAGCGCGTGCCAAGCGGCAACACGCCCGAAGCCCGCTCCCGGTCGAGGGAGCCGGCGGGGTCATCATCCTCACCATCGACGGTCGTCGTCCATGGGGGAACCGAGTCGGCCAATTGCCCTCCTGCGCTGGCGAGATTGTAGAAAGGGCTTCTGCGAGTCTCAATGACAACAGGTGGGGCGTTCCACGTAATAGGTCGTCATAGCCAAAGCCGCGGGATTTGCGTAGTCTGGGTTCGTTCCTCGGCGGCCTGCATCGCAGAGGCGCGCAGCTACACGAAGGGGGGCGCGCCACGTCGTCGAGGGACACAAAAAAGTGTCCTCGACATCATGCAAAATAGCGGGATCGCAGGGCGGTCACCACCCAGGTGACCAGTCTTGCGTCTCGGCGCGGTGGGTTTGCAAGGGAGCGCGGTTGACGCTGTTTCGCCGCGCTCCCTACCATCGCGCAATGGGAACTCTGGTTCACGAAGGCCAAGGCACGCGACAGACGCTCGGCCCCCGCACCATGATGGGTCGATCGTTGGCGTGTGCACTGCGCCTCGACAACCGCCGGGTCTCGGGCGAACACGCACTCCTCTTCTGGACCGAACGCCGCGGGTGGCGCATCCGCGATCTCGGCAGCCGCAACGGCACCTTCATCGACGGCGAACTGCTGCCCCCGGGACAACGGCGCGGCCTCGTGCCCGGCGCGCGGCTGGCGGTGGCCGATGAGGTCTTTGTCTTCGAGGATGACCTGCCCCCGGCCGCGGTCGCCCGCCACGCCGATGGCACGACGCTGGTGGCCCGCGATGGGCTGCTCGCGGTGCCCGACGAAGAGAATCCCAAAGCGGTCATCTTTGACGATCCCATCCACGGCTGGGTGGCCGAGATCGACGGCGTGCCGCGGCTGGTGGTCGATCAGACCATCGTCGAGGTCGATGAAGCGCCCTGGGTGCTCGGCCTGCCCCCCCATCAAGAGGCCGTGTCGCTGACCAGCACCGTCGAGGCCGATCGCGCCTCGCTGCGGCTGCGCAGCATCGAGAAGCTGGTCTTCACCGTCACCCGCGACGAAGAGCATGTCGAGCTGACGCTGCGGCATGGCGTGCTGGCCATCGAGGTGCCGTCGCGGGCGCATCATTACATGCTGTTGACGCTGGCGCGCGCGGTGCTCGAAGACGCCGAGCTGCCGCCCGCCGAGCGCGGCTGGCGCGGGGTCGAGGCGCTGTGCCGCATGCTGCGCATCGACCATCTCAAGCTCAACTCCGAGGTCTTCCGCGCCCGCCGACAGCTCGCCGGGCTGGGCCTGGCCGATGCCGGCAGCCTGATCGAACGCCGCGCCGACTCGCATCAGCTTCGCCTCGGCGTGCTGCGGGTCGAGGTGGAGCTCATCTGAACCGCACCCCGCGGGGCAGATGCTCGGTGCCTTCGACGGTCAGCGCTTCAAAGCGGCGGCCTTTCACGTTCCATACGCCCTGCTCGGTGGCGACCGGGCCTTCGACCTGAAGAAAGCCGGCCTGGCTGAGCACCGTGCGATGGCGCTCGAACAGGTCGGGCGGCACGATCACGTTCACAAAGCCGGTCTCGTCTTCGAGGGTGAGGAAGAAGAAGCCCTTGGCGGTCGGCGGGCGCTGGCGGCAGTTGACCACGCCGGCGACGCGCACCCAATGGTTGCGCGGGGTGCGCGGGAGCTGCGCGGCGGGTACCACGCCGCGGCGGGCGAGCAGCGGGCGGGCGTGCGCGACGAGGTGCGGGCCGGTGGTCAGCGCCTTGGTGCGCAGGTCGCTGATCGTGACCTCGCGCGGGCTCTGGGCGGGCAGTTCAACCACCGGATCGGGCGGCGGGCCAAGCGGCAGCGTGCCCACCAGCGTGCGCCCCAGGTGCAGCACGCGCCAGACCGCGTCGCGGCGGCCCTGGCCCTCGAAGAAGGCGTCGAAGGCGCCCGCTTCGGCCAGCGTGGCCAGCGCGCGGCCGGTGAGGCCGGCGCGGCGCACCACGTCTTCGGCCGACGCAAACGGCCCCTCGGCGCGCGCTGCTTCGAGGCGACGCATCGCGCCGTTGGCCAGACCGACCACCAGCCGCAGCCCCAGCCGCACCGCGTGGCCCTCCATCGTCGAGCGCCACCCGCTGCGCCGCAGGCAGGGCGGGCGCACCTCGACCCCGCGCCGCTGCGCGTCCTTGATCAGCGTCGACGGCGCGTAGAACCCCATCGGCTGGGCGTTGAGCAGCGCGCAGACAAACTCGGCGGGGTAGAAGCATTTGAGCCAGCACGAGGCATAGACCAGCAAGGCAAACGAGGTGCTATGGCTCTCGGGGAAGCCATAGGTGCTGAAGGCTTCGATCTGACTCACGATGCGATCGGCGGCGTCGCCGTCGATGCCCCGGGCGCGCATGCCGGCGCGGAGCTGGTCGAGCAGCGCGGCCAGCCGATGGCGATGCCGCTCGCTGCCCACCGCCTTGCGCAGCATCTCGGCCTCGTCGGGGGTGAAGCCGCCGGCTTCGACGGCGAGGCGCATGCCCTGCTCCTGAAACAGCGGCACGCCCAGCGTGCGCCGCAGAATGGGCGCCAGCGCGGGGTGGATGAGGTCGACCGGCTCCTCGCCGCGCTTGCGGCGGATGTACGGGTGCACCATGTCGCCCTGCAGCGGTCCGGGGCGGATGAGCGCCACCTGGATCGCCAGCTCGTAGAGCGTCTGCGGCCGGGTGCGCGGCAGCGTGTTCATCTGGGCCCGGCTCTCGATCTGAAACACGCCCACGGTATCGGCGCGGGCGATCATGTCGTAGACCTCCTGCCGGTCGGGCAGCCCGTAGAGCGTGGCCGGGATGCCAAAGCGGCTGCGCACCAGGCGCAGGCCCTCGGCGAGCGCGCTGAGCATGCCCAGGCCGAGCAGGTCGAACTTGGGCAGCTTGGCGTGTTCGAGATCGTCCTTGTCCCACTGAATGATGGTGCGCGCCTCCATCGCCGCCGGCTCGACGGGCACGATCTCGCCGATGGGCTGGGTGCTCAGCACAAAGCCGCCGACGTGGATGGAGCGATGGCGCGGCACGCCCCAAAGGCCGAGCACGACGCGCAGCAGGGCCTGCACGCGGGGTTGCGTGGGGTCGAAGCCGGCCGCGCGCACCGCGTCTTCGTCGAGCAGGTCGTGCCGCCCCACCTGCTCGGCGAGCCGGCCGCCTTCGTCGAAGCCGAAGCCGAGCACGCGCGCCGTGTCGCGCACCGCGCTCTTGCCGCGAAAGCAGATATGGGCGCAGACCATCGCCGCGTGGGTGCGGCCGTAGCGGTGGTAGACCCATTGGATGACCTCTTCGCGGCGCGTGTGCTCGATGTCGAGGTCGATGTCGGGGTAGCCGTCGCGGGCGTCGGAGAGGAAGCGCTCGAACAGCAGGTCGAAGCGGATGGGATCGACGGCGGTGATGCCCAGGCAATAGCAGACCGCCGAGTTGGCCGCCGAGCCGCGCCCTTGGGTGAGGATGTCGACCGAGCGGGCGAACTCGACGATCTCCCACATGATGAGGAAGTAGCCCGACAGCCCGCGGCGGCGGATGAGGGCCAGCTCTTTTTCGAGCTGCGCGCGGTGCATCGGGGTGATGCCGCGGCCCCAGCGGGTGCGCGCGCCCTCCCACGTCAGGTGGGCGAGGTAGTCATCGGGATCGGCAAACGAATCGGGCTGCGGGATGGAGGGCAGCTTGGGGGTCAGCTCGGCGAAGCGGAAGGTGCAGCGCTCGGCGAGCGCAACCGAGGTGCGCAGGCCCTCGGGCGCGTGGCGCCAGCGCGCGTGCAGCTCGGCGGCGGGGCGCAGATGCCACTCGGCGTTCGGGCGCAGGTGGCGGCCGGCGTCGTCCAGCGTCACCCCCTCCTTCAGGCAGGTGAGCACGTCGTGCAGGATGCGCTCCTCGGGCGTCGCGTAGTGGACGTTGTTCGTCA
>JAGQJJ010000138.1 GCA_020430675.1 Myxococcales bacterium | reverse complement strand
TGCGCGCCCGCCGGCACCGGCAGCGGCGCGAAGGGCTCGCGGAGCGCCTGCACCACGCCCATGGGGCCGGGCGGGCGCCAGAGCCACACCGCGTTCTGCCCCGGGCCCGGGGTCGGCCCGTAGGCGCCGATCACGACGTCGGGCACGCCGTCGCCGTCCATGTCCCCGACGTCGATCCCCTCTGGGTGCAGCACTTCGGACCGGTCGGCGCGAACGCGCAGGGGGGCGAAGCCGGCGCCGAGCACGCCGGGCGCCACCAGCAGGCGGGTGGGCGGCTGGAGCGCCATGATCAGATCGTCGGCGCCGTCGCCGTTGAGGTCGGCCAGCACAAAGTTGCCTCTGCCCCCCGCCTCTTCGGCGACCAGCTCCGGCGGTTCGAAGGTGCCGTCGCCGTTGCTGATGCAGGTGTGGATCTTGTAGGGCGCCGCGTCCGGCCCCCCGATGACCAGGTCGGGGTGGCCATCGGCGTTCAGATCGGTCACCTGCACCCTGTCTGCCGGCGCCTCCCCGGAGAGCACGTCCAGCGGTGCAAAGGCCAGGCCGCCCAGGTTCAGGCACCCGTAGACATGTGCGTCGCTCACCGAGACCAGGTCGAGGTCACCGTCGACGTCGAGATCGGCGAGCGTGACGGCCGCCGTCGGCTGGTCGGCCGAGTAGGCGACCGTCGGCACTCCGCCCAGGTCATCGATCACCTGAAACCCATGGTTTGCCCCCAGCACGGCTTCGGGCTCGGGGTCATCGTCGAGGTTCGCGACGGCCAGGCACCGAGCCGCGCCGCCGCCGACGACATGCCAGGTCGGTGGCCCGAAGGCGCCATCGGCGTCGCCGCGGGCCACCATCAGCTGGCCCGCCGTGTAGCCGATCAGATCGGGGCGACCGTCCGCGTCGACGTCGGTCACCGCCAACGCCTCCACTCCGAAGTCGAGTTGCTGCGAGGTGGTCTCGCGGAAGCCGCCTTCGCCATCGCCGTACGCGACGCGGAGCACTGCATCCTGCCCGACGCCGACCAGATCGAGGTGGCCATCGGAGTCGACATCGGCCCACCGCGGCGCGCGGCCCAGGTCTTCGTCGCGCGGCAGCTGCACCAAGGCGCCCACCCCCGGCCGGCCGACGTTCTGCCACGCGCTGGGTGTGGCGGTTGTCGGGTCGACCGCCACGACGTCAAGCGCGCCGTCGCCGTCCCGATCCTGCACGGCGAGCGACCGTGCCGCGACCCCCAGCGGCAGGAGCGAATCCCAGTGGCGGTTCGGACCGCCTCGCCACCAACCCAGCAGGCTGGCGGTGCCGCCGAAGAGGTCGGGCCAGCCGTCGGCGTCGACGTCGGCGAGCGCCAGCGCCTCGGTGTACGACTCGCCGTGGGGCAGCGGGGGCCCGGGGTCGAGCCCGCCCTGGCCGTCGTTGTAGAGCACCTGCACCGCGTCCGTATCGCCCACCACCACGTCGGGCGCACCATCGGCGTCGAGGTCGCCCACCACCAGGGCGGACTGCTGGCGGCCCTCGATGCCCGGCCCGGCGGGCAAGACGGGCACGGCGGGGAAGACCTGCGCCGGGTCGAGCCCACCGTCGCCGGTGCGCCGGTGAATGGCCACCTGTCCGAGCGCCCGCTGGAACGTGATCAGGTCGAAGCGGTGGTCGCCGTCCATGTCGGCGGCGGCGACGGCCACGCAGGTCACGTCGTCGGGACCGAGCGGCGCGACGTCCGCGAAGTTGCGCGCGCCCAGGTTGCGGCGCCAGACCAGCCCATCGCCGGTGCAGGTGAGCAGATCGGTCCGGCCATCTTCGTCCAGGTCGACCAGCAGCGGCGCGCCCCAGACGGATGCGCCCTGCGCCAGGCCGATCCCGCGCTCAAGCACCCCCTCACCGCGGTTGAAGTGCACCGCCACCGTCTGCGCGATCTCGCTGGCCACGACCACGTCGGGCCAGCCGTCGGCGTCCAGGTCGGCCACCGCCATCTGGCCCGCGTTGGGCGTCGTGTCGTAGAGGGCGTCGTCGACGCGCAGGGTGCCCACCACCGGGTCGGTCAGCAGCAGCTCGGGCAGACCGTCGCCGTCGAGATCGGCGAGCGCGACGCGCCCCGATGCTTCGATCGGCGGGTCGGCGATGACCGGTGCAAACTCACCCGTGCCGTAGCGTTGCGCGGGGCGACGGCTGATCAGCGGCGTCTGGCCGAGCCCGTGTTCCAGGACGCTCACCGCCGGGCGCGAGAAGACCGGCACCGGCCGCGCACCGTCGCTGGTGGCGAAGCGGGCGAGCAACGCGCCCTCGGCGTCGCGCAGCTGCACCGCCTCGGCCCCGGAAATGCTCAAACCGCTCATGTCATCGGCTGGCTCGAGCGTAAAGCCCTGCGCCAGCGTGCGCTCGCCGGGCAGCGCGGCGCGGGTGGCGCGCAGGTTCGACAGGCAGGGCAGGCCGGCCTCGCAGTGGGCCGCCACCGGGTTGACGCCAAACGGCACCGCGGCGATGCCGCCGCCCGGCCCGGGGTTGACCGCGGCGAACTCGTTGTCGAGGCGGTCGGATGGCCGCAGCCCGTCGGTGGGGATCTCGATGACCAGCTTGCGGTCGCCCGCCTCGTCGAGCGGCTCGGGCTCGGCGATCACCTGCCCGTAATTCGGGCCGATGCGGTACTGCGCGTTGTCGGTCAGCCCGCGGGCGCGCAGCGTGACCTGCACCGGGCCGGGCGGCGGCTCGCCGTCGGGCCCCAATGGCTGCAAGATGCCGCGCGGCCACAGGTCAATGAGTTGGGGAAGGGGCCCGACCAGGTCCAAGACCGCCTGGGCCTCGCTCTGGTTGAGCCCGTCGACCACCGGATCGGGCGTCGCGAGGCGCACCACGTAGCTGCCGGCGCGCCGCAGCAGATCGGGGGGCAACGGCACGACGCATTGCGTGGCGCAGGTCTGCGCGCAGCGGTCGGCGTCGCTGCAGCCGCCGCCGGCGTCGGCCTGGCAATCGGCGCCGCCGGCGACGCGGCACGGCAGGTCGAAGTCGCCGAAGCGGGCGCGGGTATCGGCGGCGATGCCCCGGCCCGAGAGGGTCACCTGAGCCCCGGGCGTGAGCGCGACGATCGACGCGGGGGCCAGGTCGTCCAGCACGGGCCGCGGGCGGGCCAGAAAGGGGCCCAGCTCGATGGAACGCCCGGCGTCGACGACCTCGGAGGCATTGCCTGCCGCGTCGCAGAAGCGCCAGCAGACGCGCCACGCGCCCTGCGCCTCGGGCAAGGTGTGGGTGGTCAGGGCGGCAAAAGGTTTGAACACGGCGTCGTCGCATTCGGGCGCGGTCGAGGCGCAGGTGCCCCTGGCCGGCGGGGTCCACAGCGCGGTGAAGTCGGCCGCGCCGTCGACGGTGACCGGCACGATGCGGGTATTGACCCGCCCCTGACCGCCGGCGACGACGATGTCACCGGCGGGCGGGGGCACGCTGTCGACGATGATCGCCGCGCGCCCCGGCGGCGAGGCATTGCCGGCGGCGTCGACGACCACCACCTCGACCGCGCGCGCGCCCTGGCCTTCGGCGAGCCGAATCTCGGCGGGGCGGTCGGCGAGCGCGCCGTCGTAAGGCGCCTGCACGTCGCCGCCGATGCGCACCTCGGCGACGTCGTCGGCTACGCCTTCGAGCGTCAGCGTGACCTGCGCGGCCCGCGCGTAGTCGCCGCCATCGCCCAAAATGACCCGCGGCGCCGCGGGCGCAGTCTGGGCCGGCTGGCGGGGCGGCGGCGCCACCGGCGCGAGCACGTCGGCGACGCAGTCGGGGACGAACACGGACGACGGGTGCTCGCCATCACCGGGACGCAGCGCAAAGGGCACCTCGCCGGGCGCGTAGAGATAGGCCGCGTTTGCGCAATCGAGGTGCGGGTCTTCGGCCAGCGCGAGCGCCTCGACGCCACTCCCGGCGTCGGTGGCGGTGATGCAGGCGGTCACGTTGAGCTGGCGGGTCGGCGCGCCGCCGCGGGCGCAGTCCAGGTCGAACGTCGGCACCGCGGGCGCACTGGTGTCGAGCAGGAAGGCCTGCTCAACCGGCGCGCTGGCGTTGCCCGCGCTGTCGATGCAGGTGGCCACGATGCGCTTTGGGCCTTCGTCGCCCACTTCGACGCGCACGCTCGGCTGCCACGGACCGTCGAAGCGCGCGTCGCCCTCAAGCCGCAAGCGCATGGCTTCGGGCGGCGTCTGGTCGTCCACGCAGGTGACCGTCACCCCGACTGGATCGGCGTTCACAAACGGGTTGCCACCGGCGACGCGCACGTCGAGCACCGCGGGCGGGGTGGTGGTGCGGACCAGCTCGATCGGCCCCAGCGTGACGGCCTCGCTGCATGGCGGCACCACGACCTGCAAGGCCGCGCCCGGCGTCAGCCCCTCAGCGGCGAAGTCCAGGGCGTGCACGCCCGGTCGCAGGTCATCGAGGCGATAGGTCACGACCCATTGGCCCTCGACCTGTTCGCTGTCGGTCAAGACCGCGCGCCGGTCATCGCCCGCGCGGGTCAGCGCGATGGGACCGGGCCCGACCACGCCCTCGGGCAGCACAAAGCGGGCGATGAGCACGCTGGTCTGTTGCAGCGAAGCCGGCGCTTGGGGATCGCAGGGATTGTCGCGCGTGATGCCCGGGTCGCAGCCGAGCGCAGCCAACGCCACCGCGCCGATCCATCGCAGCCGCCGATCGGCCATCCGCCTCCCCCTCGGTCCTGCGCCACCTGCCGCGCGCCGACAAGGTGTCAATCTAACACGCGCGGGGCGCGCTGCACCGGTCGCATCGCCACCGGCGATCGGACCGCGCCTCGGCCTTGACCACCTGGGCATTTAATCGTATATCGACGATGAAAGAACCATGGCTCGGGGTGCCGTGATCGACAAGCCGACGAACTGCTGTCCGCCGGCCCTGCCCATGCCGCCGGTGCCGGCCGACGAGGTCGAGGCCAATGCGCACCTCGCCCGACTGGCCAAGGCCATCGCGCATCCGGCGCGGGTGGCCATCCTCCGCATGCTCGTGCGCCACGAGGGCTGCATCGTCGCCGACATCGTCGACGAGCTGCCCCTCGCGCAGTCGACCGTCTCGCAGCACCTCAGACAGCTCAAGGATGCCGGCCTGATCCGCGGCACCGTCGACGGCCCCCGCGTCTGCTATTGCGTCGAGCCCGGCGCCGTTGCGCTGCTCAAGGCGCTGGTCGAAGCGCTGTGACGTCTCGTTTTTTTTGTCTCACGCCATCGTGATTCGACGATGAACGATAGGTTGTCTCGATGGGCATCTTCGAACGCCTTCTCTCGCTGTGGGTCGCCCTCGCCATCGCCGCGGGCGTCGGCCTCGGGCTCATCGCGCCCGGGCTCTTTGCGGTCGTCGCCCGCATCGAGTGGGCGGGCGTCAATCTCGTGGTCGCGGTGCTCATCTGGTTGATGATCTACCCGATGATGCTCCGCGTGGCGCCGTCGTGCCTTCGGGAAGTCGGCCGGAAGCCCAAGGGCCTCGTGCTCACGCTGGTCGTCAACTGGCTCATCAAGCCGTTCACCATGGCGGCGCTTGGCGTGCTGTTCTTCCGGTCCGTCTTTGCGGGCCTCGTTCCAGCCGAAGACGCGCAGCAGTATGTCGCCGGCATGATCCTGCTCGGGGTCGCGCCCTGCACCGCGATGGTCTTTGTCTGGAGCCATCTGACCGACGGCGACGCCAACTACACGTTGGTGCAGGTCTCGATGAACGACCTCATCCTGGTCTTTGCCTTCGCCCCGATCGCCGGGCTGCTGCTTGGCGTCACCGATCTCGCGGTGCCCTGGCAGACGCTGCTGGCATCGGTGGTGGTCTTTGTGGTCGTGCCGCTCGGCATCGGCCTGCTCACCCGCCAGCGGCTCATGAAGACGGGCGGCGCCGAGGCGATCGACCGTCTCGCGGGCAAGCTCAAGCCGACGTCGATCATGGGCCTGCTGCTGACGGTCGTGCTGCTGTTCGGCTTCCAGGCCGAGACGATCGTCGAGCAGCCTGGGCGCGTTGTGCTCATCGCCATTCCGCTGCTCATCCAGAGTTACGGCATCTTTGCCATCGCCTATGGCCTGGCCCGCGCGCTCAAGCTGCCGTTCAACGTCGCGGCGCCCGCCGCCTTGATCGGAACCTCCAACTTCTTCGAGCTGGCCGTGGCGGTTGCGATCAGCCTCTTTGGCCTGTCTTCAGGCGCTGCGCTGGCCACCGTCGTCGGCGTGCTCATCGAGGTGCCGGTAATGCTCTCGCTGGTCGCCTTTGCCAACCGCACGCGGCGGTGGTTTCCAGCCGACTCGCCTGCCTCGGCCTGAGCCTGGGCCAAAGACCGCCATCGACGCCGCCTCGCTGATCGGCAAACCCGTACCTCGGTGTTCGGGCAATCCCGGTTGAACCGAACCGACCCGATATCGAGAATCGCGCCCCGTCTCACGGCTGAAGGAGGGCCCGATGCGCGCCCGTCTGCTTTTGTTGTTGTGTTGCGCGGCGTTTGCGGCCGCCTGTGAGTCCGGGGGCGACGACAGCGACGCGCCGTTCCAGATCGGCGACGACGCGCAGACCGGGTCGCTCGATGGCGGCGAGCTCGACGCGGCCGAGATGCCCGATACGGGGCTTGAGGCCGACATGGCGGTTGAGGTCGACGCCGCCGAGCCCGTGGTCGACATGGCCGTCGAGCCGCCGCCCGATGGCGCCGCGCTCTACGCGATGAACTGCCAGCGGTGCCACGGGCCTGAGGCGCGCGGCGGCGCGATTCACCCCGGCTCGATCCAGGGCGAGACCGGCATCATCGGCATCGTGCGCAGCGGGCGCGGCGTGATGCCGCCGTTCCCCGAGCTGACCGATGAAGAAATCGCGGCCATCGAGGCCTATCTGGTGAGCCTGGCGCCGGTGGTCGAGCTGACGCCGCTGGAGCGCTACTCGATGGAGTGCGCGCGCTGCCACGGCGCCAACGGCGAGGGCACGGCCGACGGACCGCAGATTCAGAGCCCGGTGCCCGGCTTTGCGACCTGGGTCGTGCGCAACGGGCGCGAGGGCCTCGGCTTCCCCGATGAGATGCCGGCGTTTGATGAGGCGGTCATGCCCCAGGCCGACCTCGATGAGATCATCACCTGGCTGCACGACCAGCCGCTGCCGGTCGACGGTGCGGGCTACTACAAGCGCTTCTGCGGCAACTGCCACGGCGCCGACGCCCGCGGCGGCAACGCACGGCACGGGCTCGTCGGTCGTCGGCTCGCCGAGTACCTGCAGCTGGTGCGCAGCGGCGTAGGCGGCGCCAACTACAGCTCGCGCACCCGCTATATGCCGCGGTTCACGACAACCGAGCTGAAGGACGCCGACGTCGAGCTGATCTGGCAGGCGGTCAACGGCGGCAGTCTCTGACCAGTCAGGTCATCCCACCAAACGGCCGGTCCTCGCCGCGCGTGGGCAGCACCGGCAGGCGGCCGCGCAGCTCGGCGTCGAGGTGGCGGGCGGCCTCGCGGCCCTGGCTGATGGCCCACACGATCAGGCTGGCCCCGCGCACCGCGTCGCCGGCGGCGTAGACCCCCGGCACGCCGGTCGCGAAGCGCGCGTCGACGGCGATGTTGCCCGCGCCATCGAGGCGCACGCCGAGCTGATCGACCAGCGACGTCGCGACCGGGCCGGTGAAGCCGACGGCGATCAGCGCCAGGTCGCAGGCCAGACGCACCGGCGGGCGGTTGAGGCGGCGCAGGCCGTCGCCGTCGCGGGTGACCTCGGCGCAGCGCAGGCCGGTGAGGTGCGCGTCGCCTTCAAACGCCTCGGCGAGCAGGCCGTAGACGCGCTCGCCGCCCTCTTCGTGGCTGCTCTGCGTCTCGAAGACCAGCGGCCATTGCGGCCACGGGTTGTCGGCCGGGCGCGCGCTGGGCGGCGTGGGTTTGCGCCCGATCTGCACCACCTCGCGGGCGCCCTGGCGCAGCGCGGTGCCCAGGCAGTCGACGCCGGTGTCGCCGTCGCCGAGGATCACCACGCGCCGCCCGCGGGCGTCGATGCCATCGGTCACGGCCTGGCCGGCGACGCGGCGGTTCTGTTGCTCCAGGTAGTCCATCGCCGCGTGCACGCCCGGCAGATCGGCCCCGGGGATGTTGAGCGGCCGCGGGGCGTGGGCGCCGATGGCGAGGAGCAGGCCGTCGTTCTCGGCGCGCAGCGTCTGCCAGCCGATCGCCGCGCCGACGCGCACGCCGGTCTCGAAGCGCACGCCCTCGGCGCGCATCACCTCAAGGCGACGGTCGACGATGGCCTTCTC
>JAGQJJ010001393.1 GCA_020430675.1 Myxococcales bacterium | reverse complement strand
CAAGTCGTACGACCGTTCCATCAATCGTTCCGTGGCCGTGAAGGCAATTCTGAGCGATGAGGCGGATCCGGCCGAATACGCAGAGGCACTTTCGCGATTCCGTCGTGAGGCCCAGGCCGCGGGACGGCTGCACCACCCCAACATCGTCAGCATCTTCGAGTACGGACAGGACGGCGGGCTCGCCTATATCGCCATGGAGTTCGTCAAGGGCCGCTCCTTGCGCGACGTCCTCAATGAGACGCCGAAGCTCGATCCGGAGAAGGCGCTGTCGATCATGCAGCCGATGTGTGCGGCATTTATTCACGCGCACAATGGCGGCGTGGTGCACCGCGACATCAAGCCGGCCAATATCATGATTTCCGATTATGGTGACGTGAAAGTCACGGATTTCGGTATCGCACGCTTCGAATCCTCAGACCTCACGCAGGAAGGCGAGATGCTGGGCACACCCAGCTACATGTCGCCGGAGCAGGTTCTGGGCAAACCCGTGGACCGGCGCTCCGACATATTTTCGTTGGGGTCGATGTACTACGAGATGCTGTCGGGACAGAAAGCGTTTTCCGGTAGTTCGATGACCGAAGTCATCTATGCCATTCTGAATGGCA
>JAGQJJ010001392.1 GCA_020430675.1 Myxococcales bacterium | reverse complement strand
CTCGTCGCCGTCGATGTCGCTGTCGCAGACATCACCGACGCCATCGTGATCCAGGTCGTGTTGGTCCGGGTTGCCAGTATCTCTGCAGTTGTCAGGCTCATCCGGCACGCCATCTCGATCCGCATCGGGCAGCGCCAGCGCCGAGATCTCGCCGTTGGGCCCAACCTGATTGAGAAACAAGAACGTCCAATGCCCCCGTCCACGATCGCCGTTGCCCGTATGCGCCGCGTAGCGGACCGCGGGCGTGCCCGAGGCGTTGGGGTCGCCCAACTCGAAGCCGCCGGCCGGGCCGTACCAGCCGATGCGCGCGTTGGCGCCCTCGGGACCTGCCGCCGTCCAGTGCACTTGTTCGTAGAGCAAGTCGAGCCGCAAGCCGAGCGCCTCCATGGGAAGCGCACCGTCCGCTGGCGGGGGCGCAAGGTCCGCGTCGAGGGCCAAGGCGCTGAGGATCATCTGAAACTTGTTGATCTCTGCCTTGGGCGGCTCGTCTGCCGGGTCCGGGTTGTCCATGCAGATGCCCACCGGGATTTGCAGCCGCCAGGTCACCGCCAGGGTGTGGGTCTCTGAGTCGGCGAAGAGATCGATGTCAGCCACGCGGCGGTCCG
>JAGQJJ010001391.1 GCA_020430675.1 Myxococcales bacterium | reverse complement strand
CCTTCTGGTCTGCAATGCCGGGGTGTACCTCGACAAGGGGCAGAGCCTTGAGGCGGGGTATCCGGCACAGATGTGGGCGGACGGGTTTGCCGCCAACGTGACCGGCGTGTTCCTGACCATCCAGGCGCTGCTGCCGAACCTGCGGGCGGCGCAGGCGGGCAAGATCGCGATCATCTCGAGCCAGATGGCGAGCGACGAGCGGGCGCCGGGCGGATCCTATATCTATCGCGCGTCGAAGGCGGCGGCGCTGAACCTGGGGCGCAACCTGGCGACGGATCTGAAGCCCGAGGGGATCGCGGTGGGGGTCTATCACCCCGGCTGGGTGCGCACCGATATGGGCGGCAGCGCGGCCGAGATCGCGGTCGGCGAAGCGGCGGCGGGTCTGATCGCGCGGTTCGAGGCGCTTTCGGTGGGATCGACCGGCGAATTCCTGACATGGGACGGGCGGGTGCATCCGTTTTGAGCGGGTATGCCGCCACGCCCGAGGCGATCCCGGCGCGGTTCGCCGCGGCCTGGATGGCGCGCGACGCGGGCGCGCTGGCCGCGCTTTTCGCCGAGGATGCGGAATTCGTGAACGTGGTGGGCCTGTGGTGGCATGACCGCAA
>JAGQJJ010001390.1 GCA_020430675.1 Myxococcales bacterium | reverse complement strand
ATTCCGTAAGGGTCCCCCGCTGATCAAGATTCGTTCTGGATTGAGCGCCTGGCGAGCTCGACCGCGTGTTCATGGTGACGCGCCAAGAAGCCAGCCCCGGCGAACAGGTTGTTCCACCAACGAAGGACGAATTCATGCGTATCCTGGCAGAGTACATCTGGGTCGACGGGACGAGGCCGACCGCGCAGCTCCGCTCCAAGACGAGGGTCATGGGGCCCGGCGAGGTCCCGCCGTCGACCGAGCTGAAAGAGGGCACGGAGATCGACCCGAGCGTGTTCCCCGAGTGGGGCGCCGACGGCTCGTCAACCAACCAGGCCGGCGGCTCCGACTCGGACATCGGCCTCAAGCCGGTGCGCGCGGTCCCGGACCCGATCCGCAAGGGTCACTACCTGGTCCTCTGCGAGGTCTTCGACGGCGGCGGCGCGATACACGAGACGAACACGCGGGCGAAGCTCCGCCAGGTGCTCGACAACGGCGGCGCCGAGTCGGAGGCGTGGTTCGGCTTTGAGCAGGAGTACACCTTCCTCGACCGCACGCTGCACCCGCTGGGCTTCCCGCCGGGCGGCTACCCCGGTCCGCAGGGGCCCTACTACTGCGCCGTCGGC
>JAGQJJ010001389.1 GCA_020430675.1 Myxococcales bacterium | reverse complement strand
CGGTGCATCAACGGCTCCGAGATCCCCTGCCTGCCCGACTCACCGGCGGTCTTCGACGCGCGCTGCGACGGCGTCGACGATGACTGCGACGGCCGCACCGACGAAGACTACGCGCCGGTCGCCGGCTGTGGCATCGGCGTATGCCTCGACGGCTCGGTCGGCTCGCAATGCGTCGACGGCGTCGAGACCCCTTGCCGCGAGGGCCCGCCCACCGGCGGCGACGATGACTGCGATGGCATCGACGATGACTGCGATGGCAATACCGACGAGAGCGTGCCGACCATCGCCGGCGAGGTGCGGGTCACGCTCGACGCCGCCAGCGCCACGCGCCCGCGGCTGGCGCGCCGGGCCGATGGCAGCGCGGTGGTCTGGTCGGCGCGCGCGGGCGACACCAGCCAGGTCTATTTCCTGCGCCTCGACCCCGCCGGCCAGCGGGTCGGCGACATCGTGCAGGTCTCGGAGGGGCGCGGCAATACGCGGCCCGACATCGCTGCGGGTCCGGGCAACTTTGTCGTCGCCTGGCAGAGCACGCGCACGGGCATCCCGCAGATTCACGCCGCCACGCTCGGCCTCGACGGCGCCATCCTGCGCGCCGACGCGCTGATC
>JAGQJJ010001388.1 GCA_020430675.1 Myxococcales bacterium | reverse complement strand
CCCCCAAGGGCGACTTCGTCTACCGCTCCGCCACGGTGGATGTAGAGGTATTGCCACCCGTCGACACCAGCCAGTGGCGCGTCGCCAACCTGAACGAACACGTGCTTGAGGTGCGCAATATGTTCGCCCGCGCCCTGGGCCAAGCCGAAGTGCCGTCTGCCGCCACCGCGCGGGGCGCGAAAAGGCCCGCCGGCAAGTCCGCGGCAAGTGCCGGGGGGAAGGCCGCATCCAAGCCCAAACCCAAGGCGAAGGCGAAGGCGAAGGCGAAGGCGAAGGCGAAACCAGCATCACGCAAAATGGCGCCAAGCGGAACAGCAGCCAAAACAAAAACCAGACCCGCTAACCGGAAATCGCGGGGCTGATGGGCGTGGAGCTGGCTGACAAGTACCGGCAGAGCAACCCCTGGCCAGCCCGGGAGGGACAGCGGGTGCTATTCATACTCGATACCCGCAACAGCTTTGAACAGGACCTGCTCAAGCAGTGGATACACCACCACCGCGCCAGCGGCAGCGAGGAGTTTGAGGCGCCACAGGTGTGCCTGAAACTGGGTGACGACCGCAGGGCGGTTGACAGCGACCAGTTGCTTATCGCCCTGGCGTTGCCCGCC
>JAGQJJ010001387.1 GCA_020430675.1 Myxococcales bacterium | reverse complement strand
GACGACGTCCTCGACACCGCGCGCCCGCTGATCGAGCGCAACGGCAACACCCTCGCGCTCGAGGTTGAATCTGGCCTTGGGGACATGAACACCGACGCGGTCAAGGTCCGCCAGAGCCTGCTGAACCTGCTCAGCAACGCCGCCAAGTTCACGAGCGGCGGCACCATCACGCTGGCGGTCCGCACCGAGCAGGCCGACGGCGTCGACTGGGTCGAATTCGAAGTGCGCGACACCGGCATCGGCATGAGCGCCGAGCAGCTCGCGCGCCTCTTCAAGGTGTTCTCCCAGGGCGACTCGTCGATCACGCGCCGCTACGGCGGCACCGGCCTGGGGCTTGCGATCACCCGCGAGTTCACGCGGCTCATGGGCGGCGACACGACCGTGCGCAGCGAGCTGGGCGCCGGCAGCACGTTCACGATCCGCCTGCCGATGCGCCTGCCGATCCGCGAGGCCAAGGGCCGCAGACCCGGACCGCCGATGTGAGCGCGAGCTCGCGGAGCCCGACGATCGATCGGGGCGCGCGGTCGATCGCTCCCGCAGGCCCACCTCGCCGATCGCATGCGATCGATCCCGCAGGCCACCTCGCCGATCGAAGCTCGCGATCGAT
>JAGQJJ010001386.1 GCA_020430675.1 Myxococcales bacterium | reverse complement strand
CCCACCAGCGACGCTGAGGCCCACCCCGGCCTCGAGTCACAAGTTCAAGTCGAGAACGACGCTGCCGATGGGGTGGCGTCCCTGAATCGCCAGACGGAGCCAATCGATGGGTCTCAAGATCATCAGCCTCTCCGAACCCGAGGTCTCGGAAGAACCGCAGCGCCTCTCGCTGTGCATGATGGTGCGGGACGAGGAAGAGAGCCTGCCCCGCTGCCTCAGCAGCGTGAAGGACGTCGTCGACGAGATGATCATCGTCGACACCGGCTCGACCGACCGCACCGTCGAGATCGCGAAGGAGTTCGGCGCGACCGTCATCCACGAGGAGTGGACCGGGGACTTCGCGCGTCACCGCAACACCGGGATCGACGCGGCCACCGGCGACTGGGTGCTGATCCTCGACGCGGACGAGGAGATCGCCGACGCGACCGCGCTGCGACCGCTCCTCAACGAGGAGGCGATCGAGGGTTACGTCCTGCGCGAGGTGAACTTCATCGGCAGTGAGCCCGGCATCGACGCGGTGGTCAACGCGGCCTTCCGGATGTTCCGGAACCGGCCCGAGTACCGCTACGAGGGCGCGCTCCACGAGCAGATCCAGGCGAAGGTCGAC
>JAGQJJ010001385.1 GCA_020430675.1 Myxococcales bacterium | reverse complement strand
AATCGCCACCGGCGTCGGGCCGACACAATTTGTCACAAACAAGGGCTGCGCCGACAAATTCAGGTTGCACCTTGCCCCCACATGTCGGGCGAAAATCGGGAACCGCGCGACAAATTTTGGTTCCGTGACTGAATGGAGGCCGTCATGTGGAGTTTCGGACCGGGACAGATGATGGGCGGATAGGGTTACGGGGGCTTCGGAGGACCTGGCATGATCATCTGGCTTATTCTCCTTGTCGCCATTGTCGCAGGAATCGTCTGGGCGCTGCGTAGTTCGGCGACCGGCGGCGCGACGCGCCGACCGCCGGCGCTCGATGCGCTCAAACAACGCTACGCGCGCGGAGAGATCGAGCGCGACGAGTTTCTCGCTAAAAGGGCCGATCTGGGCGGTTGAGGCGCCGCCGCGCTTTGCCCCGTGGGCGCCTTCGGAGCTAGCTTGGTCAAATGAACGACGCGCCGCACATTTTGATCGTCGACGACCATCGCGAAATCCGCGACCTCGTTGCGCGCGCGCTCTCCAAGGAAGGCTTCCGGGCGAGCGAAGCCGCAGACGGACACGCGATGCGCAAAGTTCTGGCGGAGACGCGCATCGACCTCGTGCTTCTCGACC
>JAGQJJ010001384.1 GCA_020430675.1 Myxococcales bacterium | reverse complement strand
CACCCGGGCAGCAGCGCCGTCGCCAGCAACGCGACCACCAGCGGCAGGCGGCGAAGCGGACGACGGGACCGGACCTGGGAGGACATGGCGGCGCGAAGCGCGCATCGTCCCAGGCCGTGGCGCAGGCGTCAAAGCGGCCCGGGCCGGCATCGGGTCAGGCCCGACTGGCTCCGCTGCCGATGGACGGATACGTCTATGCCCGAAACCATGGTCGAGACCTCCTCCCCCGCCGTCCAGTTCGAGCAGAGGCTGCGCGACAAGACCGCCAAGATCGGCGTCGTCGGCCTCGGCTATGTCGGCCTGCCCCTGCTGCGCGCCTACTTCCAGGCAGGCTTCCCGGTGATCGGCTTCGACGTCGATCAGTCGAAGATCGACCTGCTGCAGAAGGGCGAGTCGTACCTCAAGCACCTCGGCACCGACTTCGTCCGCGAACTGGCGAAGTCCGACCGCTTCGTCGCCAGCAGCGACCCGCAGGCGCTGGCCGACGCCGACGCGATCATCCTGTGCGTGCCGACGCCGCTCGGCGGCCACGGCGAACCGGACATGAGCTACATCCACCGCTCGACCGAGATGGTGGCCAAGGTGCTGCGCAAGGGGCAGCTGATCAGCC
>JAGQJJ010000137.1 GCA_020430675.1 Myxococcales bacterium | reverse complement strand
TCGCCGGGGCGACGCGGTTTGGGTTCCAGGGGTTCGGCCGAAGCTGGTCGACCGGCAGGTGCACGATCTCCAGGCGGTCGACTGCGGGTTTGGCGGTCGGCATCTCAATCACTCCCGATGATGAGGAACTCGCGGTTGCGCTCGCGGGTGGTTGCGTTGGCGAGGCTCGCGCAGTGGTCGTAGGCGATGGCTTCGGCCTCGACGCGAGGCTTGAAGCGGCGCATGAGGCCGACCAACTCGTCGAGGCTGGTGGCCGCGTTGTTGAAGCTGAGCACCCAACGAGGGATGTGCCGGGCGGCGTCGAAGAGCCGCAGCAAGGCATCGCGCCAGTCGGGCGATGAGTGACGGCTGCGCTCGGGCTCGATGGCATGACCAGCGAGCAGCTCATCGACGGGGCGCAGCGCGGTTTCGTAGGCCAGCGTGCCGGCGTAGGGCGGGTCGAGGTAGGCGACGTCGGCCTCGACCCGCGCCAGGAACTCGGCGGCGTCACCCTGATGCACCTCGCACGGCTGGGCGCCAGCAAAGACGCCGCGGTTGATGCGGTCGCGCAGGGCGTCGCAGTTCGCCCGCGGATGCCCATGCACCCGGTCAAGCCAGTTGCCGCGCAGGAAGGTGGCGTTCACCGCGTCCCAATCGCCGTCGTCGACCTGCTCGGTGATCGAGCGCGCCCCGAAGTTGCCCATCGGCCGCTGGCGGTAGAGGTACTGCACGAGCAGCAGCCGCAGCAGGTCGCCCTTGATGCCATCGACGCGTCGGGCGTGTGCCATGGCGACGTCGAGGAACTCGGCGTGCCGCGCGGTGATGACGCCGGGCGCCAGGCGGTCGCGGGCGAGCCGGCCAGCATCGTGCGCAGGCGCGAAGAGGCGCAGCACGTCCTCGGCGGTCAGGGTGACACGATCGTTGGCGATCAACGCCCGACCGACGAGCACGCTGCGCTCGGCGAGGTCGTTGCAACGCACCGCGTAGCCGCGGGCCTTGGCGTAGAGCGCGACCGAGCCACCGCCGAGGAAGGCATCGGCGAACACCGGCGCTTCGCTCGGCGGGGGGATGTGCCGGAAGATGGCCCCGACGAGCCGGCGCTTGCCGCCGAAGTAGGGCGGCAGGGCGTCGAAGATGCGCAGCGTCATGACCAGCCCTCACGGCGGGCGACGATCAGGATCTCGCTGCGCCGGCCTGAGTCCCCATGACTCGCGGTACCGTAGACGTAGCGGATGGCGATGGGCATCAGCCGCGCCGGCCGATGGCGCTGCACCAGCGCGAGGCATTGCTCGTGGGTCACCTTGCCACCGCCGAAGCTCAGCACCCACACCGGGAAGTGCGCCGCGCGGGCCAGCAAGGCATCGAGCAGCTCGATCGCGCCGGCCTGGTTGAACGCGCTGCGCTCGCGCGGCTGCTCGCGGTGCTCCAGGATCTGGTCGAGCGTGCGGTAGACGGCTTCGTAGGCATTCGAGCCAAGATAGGGCGGATCGAGGTAGAGCACTTCGCCCTCGACCGCGCCGACGAAGTCCAACGCATCGCTCCGCTGGATGGCATGCCCGGCGCGCCCGTTGCTGAAGACCCCGGCGTTGACGCGGGCGCACAGCCCATCGATGAGCCGCGACGGGGTGAGGTTGATCAGCCGCTTGATGCCCCCGATCGAGAGCGAGCGGATGGCATCGTAGTCGCCCTCAGCGAAGCGTTGAGTCACCTCGGTGCGGGCGAAGTCGGCGAACGGCCGGATGCGTAGGATGGCATGCATCAGCACCAGCCGGATGAGTTGGCGCTTCGCTGGGTCGGCGGTGCTCTCAGCATGCGCGAAGGCGTTGTCGAGCCAGCGAGCGTGGCCTTCGAGGAAGAAGTCGGGCACGAAGCGCTCGGCGATATAGGGCTCAGCGTTCGGGTGCGGCGCGTGCAGCCTTTGCTCGTCGGCAGCGGTGAGCACGACGCGGTCGTTGACCAGCAGGGCCTCGCCGACCAGCACCGACCGCTCGGCGAGGTCGTTGGCCAGCACCCGGAAGCCATGCCGCTTCGCCGCCAATGCCACCGAGCCGCCGCCGTGGAAGGCATCGACGAAGGTCGCGCCCTGCCACGCCGACCGCGGAAGCCCGGCGGCGACCGCGTTGAACACCCAGCGCAGCACCTGGGACTTGCCGCCGAAGTACGGCGGCGGCGCCATGGCATAGGCCGGCGTTCCCATCAGGCCGCGCCCTCGCCGCTGAGATGCCGTCGCACCTGCTCGACGACAGCCGGGGCGTACTGCCACGACTCGACCACTTTCTGGTTCGCCGTCGTCGCCTGCACCTTGCGCGCGATCCCCGGCTGCACCGCGCGCAGACCGAGCGCCGTGATCGCCAGCCCGACCCGCTGTGCCGAGACGCCCAGCCGCTCGCCGATCTGCGTCGGTGTCAGCCAGGCCTCGGGCAGCGACGGCTGAAGCCCTGGCAGGGCGTGGCCAAGCACCATCTCAGCGGCGCTGACGTAGTGCGCCGCCAGGCTGATCTCGTCGATCGCACCGGCGGCAAACGCCCGATCGGCCGCCTCGCGCACGGCGCAGGCCTTGCCGCCGCGGACCAGCCGCTCCTCTTGGTCGCGCAGCCGCTCCTCGCGCATCCGAAGCCGCTCCTCGCGAAGCAGCCGCAGCTCGACCCGCGGCACCGCCGGCACCTCGTACCGCCCGGTCCGACGAAGGGCAGGCAGCACCTCCTCAGCCAGCCACCGCCGCAGCCGCCGCCCCAGTGGCTTGCGCGTCAGCATGCAGGCCAGGTTCACGCCCGACTCGAAGAGGACCATCAGGCTCCGCTTCCCGCGAATTGACACCGATTCGGTGTCATCAACCAACCGCCTGAAATCACGTAGCAATTCTCCATCAAGCAGCAGATGATCCTGCCCAGCGACGAACTCGTCGCCCCACTCGCCGCTGACCTTGTTGACCAAACGACCGCCCTCGTGGCTGTAGCCGAGCAGCACGCCGACGTCGCGGGCCAGCCAGCAGGGGCGGTCGTCGATGAAGTACGTGGTGACCGACTGCCCCTCGAACTCGAAGGCGCGGGTGTCGGGGACGCAGGCGCTCATGGCTGGTGTCCTTCGGGCTGGGTGCGCTGGGCGCTGAGGATCTGGTAGACGCGGCTCTCGCTAAGCCCGACGTCGGCAGCGATCTGGCGGGCGCTGAAGCCTCGGGCAGCGAACGCGACGACGCGCGCCCGACGTGACCGGGCGGTGGCGCGCAGGCGGCTGGGCACCCAGAGGTAGAGCCCGCCGCCGTCCGTGGCGTCCTGGACGCGGTCGAGCAACTCGGGCGGGAGCGCCTCGTGCGCGTTGACGTGCGCGTTGCCTCGGCGGCTCGCGTCTCGGCTGGGCTGGGCGTGGCAATGCACGGCCTCCTCCTTTCGAGCGCAGAAGGCGCTCACACATGCAGACATCCCATGCGGCGGCGGACTGTCCGACGCGCGCGGCACTTTTTTGCGCGGGGCCGTCAGCCGGCGGGGTCGCGCTCCGCGAAGAGGCTCCAGGCGTGGAAGAAGCGCAGCTCGACCATCCCGACGGGGCCGTGGCGATTCTTGGCGACGTGGACTTCGGCGATGCCGACGGCGCGCGAGTTCTCGTCGTAGAACTCGTCGCGGTAGAGCAGCAGCACCGCGTCGGCGTCCTGCTCGATGGCGCCGGATTCTCGCAGTTCGGCGAGCGCCGGGCGTTTGTTGGCGCGGTGCTCGCTCTCCCGATTGACCTGGGCGATGAGCAGCACGGGAACGCCGAGGCGCTTGGCGAGGGCCTTGAGGCCGCGGCTGTTGCCCGCGACGACCTCTTCTCGCGTGTGGCCGCGCCCACTCATGAGCTGGACGTAGTCGATCCACACCAGCCCGAGCGGCGGCGCATCGCGACGGGCGCTCAAGCGGGCGCAAACCGCCTCGATGTGCTCCACGCCGACCTTCGGGGTGTCGTCGACGTGCAGCGGCAGGCCGCGCAGACGGTGGCGGGCGGCGAGCAGGTGGTCGACCTGTTCCGCTGAGACTCGCCCGGTGCGCAGCGCCATGCCATCGACCCGGCCTTCGGCGGCGAGCACGCGCAGGATCAGCTCGCGGGAGGGCATCTCGAGGCTGAAGGCCGCGACCGTCGCGCCGGCGCGGGCGATGTTCGCCGCGATGCAGAGGCCGAGCGTGGTCTTGCCCATCGCGGGTCGGCCCGCGCAGACGATGAGGTGACCGGGCTCCAGGCCTCCAAGCACGCGGTCGAGGCAGCCGAACCCCGTCGAGCGCCCGGCGAGTCCGGTGCCGGCGCGGCTGAGCTGATGGACATGCGCGATGGCGTCATCAGCGCCCAGGTCGAATGCGACACCCTCCGGGCGCTCGCGGCCACGCAAGGCGAGCACGTCGGTGCAGAGATGATCGGCGACCGCGACCCATGGGGTGCCAGCGCGTCGGGCCTCGTGCGCCTCGCGCAGAAGGCGGCCGAGCTCGCGCCCTGACGCCGCGTCGCGAACGCGGCGAGCGTGGGCCTCGACGTTCACCGCGGTGCCGGCCTGATCGAGATCGAGCACCGCGCCGAGGCCACCGAGCGCGCTGAGCCTGGGCTCCCCGATCTCGTCGGCCACCAGCAGCCCGTCAATGGGCTCACCGCGGTCGGCCAGCCGCAGGCACGCCTCGTAGACCGACTGGTGGAACGGGTCGCCGAAGAAGGCTGGCGTTGGCAGGATGTCACGCACTCGCGCGGTGGCCTGCGGGTCGAGCATCAGCGCGCCGAGGACCGAACGCTCGGCTTCGAGGTCCAGTTGGGTGGCCATCTCACTGACCTCGCAAGTCGGGGCCGTGGATCACCGCCACCATGCGCCCGCCGTCCGCGCGACCACGCAGGCGGCTGGCGGCCAGATCGCCGAGCCAGCCTGGCCACTCGGGCGGGGGGGCGTTGGTGGTGACAACCAGCCGAGCTTCGGGCGGCAGGGCATCGAGGAGTTGGGCGGCTTGCAGTCGGGCCCAGGGCGTCGCCGCGTCGCGGCCGAAGTCGTCGACCACGACGAGCCCACGGGCCGGGAGCACGTCGCGCCACTCGGGCGTGCTCGCCCCGGTATGGTCGCCATACGCTGACCGCAGTCGGTCGAGCGCCTTGGGCCACGAGAGCCAACGCACGGGCAGCCCCGCCGCCAATGCGTGCCACGCCAGCCAGGTCGCGAGCGTCGTCTTGCCTTGACCGGTCGGCCCCGCAAGCACCAGCGCTGGGATCTCTGCGTCGCCAACCGCCCGCTGCAACCAGCACCCGACGGCGTCGGCGTGGACCTGGAGCTGCGACGGCGCAAAGGCATAGCTGGCCGACCAGTCTCGAACCCGCAGCGCGGTGGCTTCGAGCCCGGCCGCGTTGATCCGCCGCAGCAATGACCGCATCGGCGCGCAGTCAGGACAGGGCCGCGCGCCGCGTTCGCCGAGCACGTCACCGCAGCTTGCCGTGCAGCGGGCGCACCGTGTGCCGTAGGCGTCATCGCAACGCCATGGATCAGCGGCCCGCGCGGCCACGCGCCCATTGACGACGTGGAAGACGACGTGCGTCCCCAGGTCCCACGCCGGGGCGGGCGGATGCCGCGGCTCGGGGCTCGAAGCTGCCCGCGCCTTGAGGTCGACCAACCACGTCTCCACGTCGTCGATGGCGCTCATGATCGCGACCTCGACTGGTCGTCGAACCGAATCGACTGAGGCTCGATGTTGGCCCAGGCCGAGTTGGGGCTGGCCGCGCTCGGCTTCGGGGGCGCGGGCGACGGCCCTCTGCCCCGCGCGAGGAAGCCGTCGACCTTCGAGCCATCGCGGCAGATGAGGGTCAGGTCGTCGTACACCTTGCCCTCGTCGTTGGCGCCCATGTGCCAGGCGCTCGCCTTGCATCCGGCCACCGCCGCCTTGAGCTGGTCGACGGTGTACCCCTCGGCCAGCCGCGCCCGCACCGCGCGGAGGCGGTTCGCCGTGCTCGGCGAGGTGGCCTTCGCCGCCGGGCCCTGCTTGCCCATCGCCGCGACCCAGCACCGCCAGACCTCCAGCGCGGCCTCGAGGCCGGGGCTGGGGTCGACCGTCGGCTCGCGGCTCGCCCTTGGCCTTGACGGGCGTGGGGGACTTATAGGGGGAGAAATAACTATCTCCTGTTCTCTTCTGTTTGGGTGACGCTCCGTCACCCCATTCGTGACGGAGCGACACCCCGGTGACGGAGCGTCACCCCGTGACGGAGCGTCACCCCGGTGACGGAGCGTCACCCCCTGCCCGCCGTCGCCGGCCACGCTCGGCATGGCCAGGCGCCACCTGGTCAGCGACCCGCCACCCTCAGTTCGCACAAGGCCATCCCGCTCGATCAGGCCCGCTCGCTCGAGCTGATCAAGCGCGGTGAACACGCGGCGCCGGCTCAGCCCCACATGCTGGCTGAGCCGCTCGGCGCTGGGGAAAGCTTCTCGCCCCTCGGCGTCGGCGTACCACGCCAGCGCGAGCAGCACGCCCTTCGCCGCGCATGGATTGCCGCCTGCAAGCGCCCGGGCGATGGCCCACTCGTAGGCTGCGCGGCTCATCGCCGCGGCTCCTGCTGGCCGTCGATGCCCACAGCGGCGAACGCGGCTCGGAGACGCTCGATGCGGACGTAGAGCGTGCTGCGCGCCATGCCAAGCTGGGCAGCCGCCTCCACGCCCGGCCGCTCCACCAGAGCCTCGCAGACCCGCTTCAGGTCGTCGGGCAGCCGTCCGAAGGCGCGCCGCACGTCGAGCGATTGTTCGAGAGTTGCCCACCGCGCGTCCCCGCCCAAGCCGCGGTCGCCGAGCTGTTGTGAGGCGGGGTATTGGATCCGCATGAGAGCGGCCAAGCGGATCGGGGTGGGGGCGGCCATGCGGATCGGGGTGGAGGCGGCCAAGCGGATCGGGGTGGAGGCGGCCAAGCGGATCGCCCTGGTGCGGCCAAACGGATCCACCCCGTGCGGGCAAACGGATCCCGCCGCACTGACCAACGCAGAGCGCGGCGCCGGGGCGCCGAAGTAGAACGAAGCGCACGCCATCGCCCACGGTGGGGAGAGAACCACCAGCGGGGGAGGTGCGCGTGAGCGCGAAGAGGACGGATATGCATCGACTGCAGGAGCTGGTCCGGCTGCACCGCAAGGGTGTGGGATGCCGGGCGACGGCCCGGTTTCTGGGCCTCGGGCCGAACACGGAGCGACGGTACCGCCTGGCACTGGCTGAGGCGGGGCTGCTGCTGGGACCAACCGACGCGCTGCCGCCGCTTGAGGCGCTGCGGGCGGCGGTGGAGGCGCGGCTGCCGACAAAAGCAGCGCAACACGAGGCGTCGTCGGTCGAGCCGTTCGTCGCGGCGATCGAGGCGAAGTGGCGCGCGGGCGCGGGGCCGAAGGCGATCTGGGAGGCGCTGCGCGAGGAGCACGCGGACTTCACGGGGTCTCGCTGGGCGGTGACGCGGGCGTGCCGCCGGCTGGGCAAGCGCCGCGGGGTGCGGGCCGAGGACGTGGCCATCCCGGTGACGACCGCGCCGGGCGAAGAGGCGCAGGTGGACTTCGGCTTCGTGGGCAAGCTCTATGACCCCGACCAGGGCGTGCTGCGCAAGGCATGGGTCTTTGTCATGGTGCTCGGCCACAGCCGCCATCTGTACGCCCGGGTCGTCTTCGACCAGAAGGTCGAGACCTGGCTATGGCTGCATGTGCAGGCCTTCGAGCACTTCGGCGGCGTGCCGGCTTCGGTTCGGCCCGACAACCTCAAGGCGGCGGTCATCCGCGCGGCGTTTGCCAACGGCGACGCGGTGCAGCTCAACCGCTCCTACCGCGAGTTGGCGCGTCACTATGGCTTCGTCATCGACCCGACACCGGCGTACAGCCCCGAGAAGAAAGGCAAAGTCGAGTCGGCGGTGAAGTACGTCAAGCGCAGCTTCTTCGCCGCGCGCGAGTTCGCCGACGTCGATGACTGCAACACCCGCCTGGCGGCCTGGGTTGCCGACGTGGCCGGCCAGCGCGTGCATGGCACCACGGGCCGCACGCCGCTCGAAGCCTTCGCCGACGAGCAGCCGCACCTGCGCGCGCTGCCGGCGCGGCGCTGGCAGGCGGTGGTCTGGCGGCGCTGCACGGTGCATCGCGACTGCCACGTCGTCGTCGACCGGCGCCGCTACCCGGTGCCATGGCGCTTCATCGGCCAGCAGCTCTGGGCGCGCAGCGATGACACGACCATCACCTTCTACACCGCCGATGACACCCGCATCGCCGACTACGCGGTCGGCCGCGACGTCGACCCGGCCATCGTCGATGCCTGCCTGCCGCCCGAGCGTGCGCGGTTGAGACAT
>JAGQJJ010001383.1 GCA_020430675.1 Myxococcales bacterium | reverse complement strand
TCAGCGGGGACCGCCCGGCCGGGGACGCCGCCGCCGTCGCGGATCTGCCCGATGAGTACGGCGTGCCCACGAGCGTGCTGGGCGACGCCCACGACGTGGTCACCGGCTCCAACGCCCAGGGCCGGCTCTTCGCCAACAACGGCAACGCGACGTGCAACGACTGGACGAGCGCGGACGGCGCCGTGGGGCGCAACGGCCTGATGTGCGGCCACTCCTTCCCGCGCATGAGCGCCGGCGGGCGGCCCTCCCGCGGCGGGGCCAGCTGGCTCTCCGATCACCCCCTGCGCGGCTGCGCGCCCGGCGTGAACCTCATCCAGAACGGCCCCGGCACCGGCGACTGCATCGGCTGCTCGGGCGGCTACGGCGCCCTGTACTGCTTCGCGCTGTAGGCCGGCGCCGCCTCGAAGGCCAGGCGGACGCGGACCCGGCCCGGACCCACCAGAAACATCAGGGATCGCGCCTGCTTGCGCAGGCAGTCCGCCAGCTCCGGGGCGTGCGGGCGGCTGGTCACGGCGGCCTGATCGACGTGGCCCTCGGCGTCCAGGCGCAGGGCCAGGACCACCTCCGTGAGGGGCTCCAGGGGGGGTCGGCCGAGCGTGGCCTAGAGCTCGA
>JAGQJJ010001382.1 GCA_020430675.1 Myxococcales bacterium | reverse complement strand
GGAAGCGCAGCGTCGACGGCGGCAGCGCTCCCCGCTCGTCGAGGTCGCGCACCCACTCCTGCCAGAAGGCCGCGGGCAGCTCGACCCCGGTGATCCGTTCGTCTTCGAGGATGCGCTGGAACTGCCCCAGCGACAGCAGCAGGTCCTGGTGGTGGAGCACCACCGCGGCACCGGCCAGGAGGGTCGGGAAGACCTCCTCGATGAGGACGTTGAAGCCCGGCGAGGCGAATTGCAGCACGCGGTCGTCCGGCTCGAGACCAAAGCGACGCACCATCGAGCGCGTGTAGGCGGTGAGCGAGCGGTGGCTGACCAGGACGCCCTTGGGCCGGCCCGTCGAGCCCGAGGTGTAGATCGTGTAGGCCAGGGCCTCGGGCTGCGGCGCGGGCGCCGCGACCGAATCCGCCGGTGCCACCGGCAGCTCCTCCACCCGCAGCAGATGACGACCGGACCCGTCGGCGAGCTCGGGCCGGGCCGCGAGGACCTCGCCGTGGGTGAGGAGCGCCGCCGCGCCCGAGTCCTCGAGCACGTAGCGCAGGCGCTCCGCCGGGTGCGCCGGATCCATCGGCAGACAGACGGCGCCGGCCTCGAGGATCCCGAGCAGCGCCACCGGCAG
>JAGQJJ010001381.1 GCA_020430675.1 Myxococcales bacterium | reverse complement strand
GCTTCACCCTATATGTGCTCACCGAGAGCGAGTTCGACTCCGGTACCGCGCACTACGTGATCACGCATGCCGGCGGGGTCATCTCCGGAGATCTGGACCTTCCTGCGGAGACGCAAGGCATCGGCTCGCTCGCCGTCTGCATCCCCGCGGGCTGCTTCAGCATCAGCATCGCGCAGAACGATGTCGCCCTGTTCGCGGAGAGCTTCGTGGAGTTCACGATCGACCCGGAGAACTACATCTCGTTCGCCACCGCTGACGGCTACTTCAGCCAGGGTGTCGCGGAGGTCTGCGATGGCATCGACAACGATTGCGACGGGACCATCGATGAGGACTGCACGCCGGAGATCTGCGACGGCATCGATAACAACGGCGACGGGCTGATCGATGGCGGCGATCCCGCCCTGGTGCTCGTTCCCTGCGAGCTGCAGAGCGGCGTGTGCGGCGGCGCCATGAAAGGCCCCGACCTCTGCGTGGGCGGCATCTGGCTCACCTGCACCGCCATCGACTACGCGAATCACGCCAACGCGTACGACCCGGCCCATGACGATTGCGACTTCCTCGACAACGATTGCGATGCGCTCGTGGATGAGGACTGCGGCGTGCTGCTCGCGGT
>JAGQJJ010001380.1 GCA_020430675.1 Myxococcales bacterium | reverse complement strand
CTTCGCGATCAAGCGGCACCCCGTCACCGTCGCCGAGTACCTCGCGTTCCTCGACGCCCCCGTGGAGGAGGATCGCGTGGAGGAGGCGCTCTTCCACGTCCCGCGCGAGAAGGGCACGCGCCCCGACGATCGATCGGCGGCGTGCCGCCTCGTGGGCGAGCGCTTCGAGCTCGCGCCCGACGCCGACGGCGACGTGTGAGAGCTCGACTGGCCGGTGATGCTCGTGAGCTGGTACGACGCCAACGCGTACGCGGCCTGGTACGCGAAGCGCAGCGGGCAGCCGTGGCGCCTCCCCTCGGAGTACGAGTGGGAGAAGGCCGCGCGCGGCGTCGACGGCCGGTTTCATCCGTGGGGTGACGCACACGACGCGTCGTGGTGCCACATGCGCGACAGTCACCCCGGCCCGCCGATGATCGCGCCCGTCGAGAGCTACCCGGTCGACGAGTCCCCGTACGGCGTCAGGGGCATGGCCGGTAACGTGTCCGAGTGGTGCGCCAACATCTGGGAGGCGGACGGGCCGAGTCTCGCCGCGGGCCGCATCCCATCGCCGACTCAGACACAAGACAGCGACGCCTTCCGCACCGACCGCCGCGGTGGCTGGTTCGACTCTCGCG
>JAGQJJ010001379.1 GCA_020430675.1 Myxococcales bacterium | reverse complement strand
TCGAATTCGTGGCCCTGGTCACATATGAGATCATACCGGATCATGGATCAGACGTAGCAATGGTGGGGCCGGGATTCAAGCTTTCGAGCGTGAAGGGGCGGTCGTGAGCGAGGGCGGGGATGCGCCGCCGTGCCGCCGTCACCTGTTCCATATCCATGTCAACCATCAGGACCTCCGGATCAATTCCGCCTTCCGCCAGCACCTCTCCCCAGGGCGATATGGCCAGCGAATGGCCATAGGTCTCACGTCCCGATTCGTGCCTGCCGCCCTGTGCCGCCGCCAGTACATAGGCGCCGGTCTCGATGGCGCGGGCCCGCAGCAGCACATGCCAGTGAGCGTCGCCCGTCGGCACGGTGAAGGCCGAGGGAACCGTGAAGAATGAGGCGCCCGATTTTGCTAATGAACGGTAAAGGCGGGGGAAGCGCAGGTCATAACAAATGGTCATGCCGAGCATGCCGAAGGGAGTTGCGGCGAGCATGGCCTCACTGCCGCCTTGATAGGCATGGGATTCGCGCAAGGTTTCGCCCGTTGGCAGGTCGACATCGAACAGGTGGATCTTGTCATAGCGGGCCGCGATCCGGCCATCCGGTGAAAACAACAGTGAGCGGTTGATG
>JAGQJJ010001378.1 GCA_020430675.1 Myxococcales bacterium | reverse complement strand
GAGGCCGAGAGCCCCGGCGCCCTCGGCAACAACAAGCGCCTCGATCCCGGCTTCCTGGCCGAGGCGCTCGAGCTCGCCGAGGAGGAGGCCTTCGTCAGGCCCGAGCAGCGCCAGGCCCTGCGCGAGCGACTGACCAGGACACTGCTGGCCGACTTCGACGCCCTGCGCACGGCACTCGAGGCCCGCGACTACGACGCCGCGGCGGTGCGCTATCACGAAGCGCACTACCACAAGAAAGCCCTCGCCGACCTCGAGGTGCGCTCTTGAGCAAGCCGACTCGGCTCGTCCTCGGCATCGACCTCGGCACCACCAACAGCCTGGCCGCGGTGCGCGCCGGCGCCGAGGCCCACGTGCTGCGCGATCGCGACGGCGAGCCGATGATCCCCTCGGTGGTCTGCTTCAGCCCGGATGGCCAGATCCTGGTCGGCCGCAAGGCCAAGGCCCTGCGCCTGCAGCACCCGGAGCGCACGGTGTTCTCGATCAAGCGCCTCATCGGACGCTCGTTCGCCGAGGCCGCAAAGGCCATCCGCTCGCTGCCCTACCGCATCGTCGCCGGCGAGCGCGACCTGCCGCGCGTCGCCATCGGCGACGGCCTGCACTCGCCCGAGGCGATTT
>JAGQJJ010001377.1 GCA_020430675.1 Myxococcales bacterium | reverse complement strand
ACTTCTACGAGGCCCTGCACACGCTCGACCCGGACGACGAGGCCGCGGTTGAGGTGCTCGCCGAGAAGTACGAGGGCATGCGCAAGTGGCCGAACCTGATCGAGCTGCTGGAGCAGCAGGCCGGGCGGGCGGAGGGCGCGGCGCGGACTGCGGTGCTGGTGCGGATCGCGCAGCTCTATGCGGACAAGCTCCGCAACCAGGCCGAGGCGACCACCGCCTTCGAGACGGTGCTGGCTGAGGATCCCGAGAACGCCGAGGCCCTCGAGGCCCTCGACGGCATGTACGAGAAGCGGCGGGACTGGGACAACCTGGTCGAGATCCGCCGCAAGCGCGCAGACATGTCCGAGGACGCGGCAGGACGGCTGGCGGCCTACAAGGAGTTGGCCGACTACGCGACCAAGAAGATCCGCCGGCCGAACATCTGCCTCGCCCTGTGGGAGCAGGTCCGCGAGATCGCCCCGGGCGACAAGGACGCGCTGAGCGCCTTGGTGGACTTCTACGAGCAGGACAAGAACTGGGAGGCCCTGACCGAGGCCATCGACGAGCTGGTGGATCAGGAGCCCGACGACAACGCGCGCGCCGAGCTGCTGCAGAAGGCGGGCATCGTCCTCCAGG
>JAGQJJ010001376.1 GCA_020430675.1 Myxococcales bacterium | reverse complement strand
CCCAACTGCCTCCTTCCAGATGATAGGGATAAGCTATTCCAGCAAATCCAAATGCATCGTACGAAGTATAAGGAGCGCCAACGATGGCCCAGTCGCCATCAAGGGCTACGCTTTGACCCAGAGAAATCACATTGTCGGCTGTCAGTTTTTGAAGCAACATCTCCATCAGGCCGCCTTCATCAATCTCCCCGTTACAATTATTATCAATGCCGTCGCAGATCTCCGGGGCGCCGGGGTGGATAGCAGGGTCTGTATCGTCACAATCTTCGCAAATGTTGTAGGTGTCCCCATCCTGGTCGATCGGCGAATTGTCGATGATGCCGTCGCAGTTGTTGTCGATGCCGTCGCAGATCTCGCCGATCCAGGGGGATACGCCGACCTCGGTGGAGCAGCTCGCCGTCTGCCCGTCATCCGTGGTGACGGTGAGGGTGACTTCTGCGGTACCGACATCAGTACAGTTGAGCACGGCGGGGCTCACCGTCATGTCGGTGATGCTGCCGCAGAGTGCATAGCTGCCCTGGTTGATGTCGTCAGGGTTCAGGGTTAGGGTCCCGTCCTGGCCGAGGGAAACATTAAAGCCTTGCTCACAGGAGGCCACCGGTGGGGCGATTACTG
>JAGQJJ010001375.1 GCA_020430675.1 Myxococcales bacterium | reverse complement strand
TCGGCCGACGCATATCGGTCGCCCGGCGCCTTGGCCAGCGCCTTCATGACCACCAGCGCCAGCGGCTGCGGCACGCTTGAAGGCAGGGGCGGCGGCGCTTCGCCCAGATGCGCCTGCAATGTATCGATCGCCGCCACGTGCCGGAACGGCGGCCGCCCGGTCAGCAGCTCGTAGAGCACGAGCCCGGCGCTGAACACGTCGCTGCGCGCGTCGACCGACCGCCCGTCGGCCTGCTCGGGGCTCATATAGACAAACTTGCCCTGCAGCGCGCCCGAGATGCTCTGGTGCAGCCCGCCCCGAGCCCGCGCGATGCCGAAGTCGACCAGCTTCACCTCGCCCGAACGCGAGACCATCACGTTGGAGGGCGTCACGTCGCGGTGGATGATGCCCAGCGCCCGCCCGTCGTCGCCCTTCTTCGCGTGGGCATAGTCCAGGGCCTCGAGGACGCGGACCAGCACGCCGACGGTCACCTCCGTCGACGGGCGCACGTCCAGGGCCCAGGCCAGCCGCAGCAGGTCGCGCAGGTCGCGGCCGTCGACGTGCTCCATCGCCAGGAAGGTGACGCCGCCCTCCTCGCCCATGTCGAGGATCTGCGCGATGCCGGCGTGCCGGAGCT
>JAGQJJ010001374.1 GCA_020430675.1 Myxococcales bacterium | reverse complement strand
AGGATGCGCGCGCCGACCTGCGTGTCCCGCAGCCCGAATCGTGCCACCCCGGCGGACTCCGGCCGTCCCGCGGGCTCCTTGGCCATCGTGCGCTGGAGCCATCCCCAGAGGTCGTCGGGGACATCCGGGGGTCGCGGCAGGCCGCCGTGGATGTGGAGCCAGCCGAGGCGCGTGGCCTCGGGGAGGCCGGCGACGGGCGCCGGGAC
The DNA here is from genome assembly GCA_020430675.1 of Myxococcales bacterium. The sequence continues at coordinate 410 of JAGQJJ010001374.1, read as the reverse complement.
CGCGTCGTCGGCCTCGAAGGGCGCGCGGCCGGCGAGCATGGCGTAGAGGAGCGCGCCGCACACGTAGAGGTCCGTGCGCGGGTCGACCGGCTCGCCCTTGAACTGCTCGGGCGCCATGTACTTGGGCGTGCCGATGGCCATGCCGGCCTCGGTGAGGTCCTCGGCGCCGCCGTCGAAGCGCTTGGCGACGCCGAAGTCGAGCACCTTGGCGACCGCGGCGTCCTCGGGCTCGCCGAGCAAGAAGATATTCGCTGGCTTCAGGTCGCGGTGGACGACGCCGAGCTCGTGGGCCTCCGCCAGCGACGCGAGCACCCCGTCCACGATGCGCACAGCCTGCTCGGGCGGCAGCGCGCCGCGGGCCAGATCCCAACTGAGCGGGCGGCCGTCGAGCAGCTCCATCACGATGTACG
>JAGQJJ010000136.1 GCA_020430675.1 Myxococcales bacterium | reverse complement strand
TTCGACGTCTCCAGCGCGCCGCCGGCCTGCGCCAGAATCTGGCGGGCCAGGGCCAGCCCGACGCCCATGCCCGCGGCGCCCTTGGTCGAGTAGCCGGCGACGCCGGCCGAGTCGGGCTCGGTGAATCCGGGGCCATCATCGGCGACGAGAATCCAGGCCCGCGCCTCATCGGCGCCGACCGACAAGGTCACCGTGCCGCTGCGTTCGGCCAGCGCATCGCCCGCGTTGAGCACCGCGATGGCCGCGGCCTGTTCCAGCAGCAAGGCATCGACCACAACCTGCGCCGCCGGTGATCGCGCACCGCGGACCAGCAGCACGCCGTTGAGCTCGCCAAGCGCGGGTCGGACCAGCGCGCAGACGGAGTCGACGACTTCATCGAGCGCCACCGCCCTGGGCTTGCCGCCGCGGCCGCGGGCAAAGCGCCGAAACCGATCGATCAGCTCGGTCGCGCGCAGCAGCCGCGAGAGCAGGCGATCGATCTCATCGGCGGCCTCGTCGGGTGCGGGTGCGCGCGGCCCGCGCAAACGCAGCGCGAGCAGCTCCAGGCCCAGGCGGGTGGCAGTCAGGGGGGCGTTGAGCTCGTGGGCCAGCCCCAGGCCGACCAACCCCAGCGTCAACAGCTTGTCGGGAACCTCTCGCACCGGCTCGATCTCGCAGCAACGGCGCGATGCGGCGCGTCGTGGTCGGCAGCGGTCAGATGGAGAAGACCTTGGACCGCGCGGCCTGCTCTTCCAGCACCTTGCGGAAGGTCTCTTCGTACTGCTCGATGCGCGTGAGGCGATTCTTCAAATCTTCCACGCGCTTGCCGTACATCGTCAGGGCGTTGGAGCGGCCCGACTCAAGAAACTCTTCCTTCTTGATGGTCAGCACCCGGGTCAGGCTGACCTCCGACTCCTTGCCCTCGCGGGTGACGATCGGCAGCACATTGTCATCGCCCGCCTCATTGGCGTGCGGCCTGCCCGTGACGGCCACGATCATGCCCGTGGGCGGGATGTACGCCAGCGGCGGCGTCTTCGGGTCGTTGGGCTGGTAGAGCACCGCAAAGTACTGGTTCTTGCTGAACTCGGTGCCTTCGGCGATGGCCTCCAGCTCGGCCCTGTCGCGGCCCAGCGTGATCGACCGGTGATTGGTCGTCTCCTGGAACAGCGCGTTGAGGTCGACGAGCATATTGCCCAGCATGCGGTTCAGGTCGGGGTCGAGCGGCACCGGCGAGGTCATGATGCGCCCGGCGTCGACCGCGGGCAGCTCGGCCGGGATCGCCTTGATCTTGTCCCAGTCGGCCTCGTCGCTCTTCATGGTCTTGATGATCGGCCGAAGCTGATTGAGCGTGTCGAGCAGCGGCTGCATGTTGTCGCGCACCCGCACCGAGGCGTCGACCTGCACGTTGACCAGCTTGCGCGCCTGCCGCGAGTTGCCAAGCAGCAGACCGAAGGCCAGGGTCAGCGCGCCGATGGCGACGGTCATGCCGATCGCCAGGCCCGGCTTGATGCCCTTCTGCTTGTGCTCGTAGTTGTTGAGCGCGGCCTCTTCGTCGGCGCTCAGATCGATCGGCGCCGCCGCCTGCGAGTAGCTGCCCACTTGCAGCGGGTTGGCAAACTCGGCGCCCGGCTTCGGTGGCTCATCGAGCACCGCGGCCGAGGGCGTATCAAAAAACGCCGCCGGGTTCTGCATGGCCTGCGCGACTGGCGCGGCCATCGCCGGCTGCGGGGGCGGCTCCTTCTTGCGGAACAGATCACCGCCGAGGTTCATGCCGGCCCCGCCCGGAGCGGGCGGCGGCGGGCTGAAGGCCGGCGGCGGCGGCGCGCCGATGGAGACCCTGCGCGGCGACCCGCACCATTGGCTGCTGCTCACCGTCGACCCCGACTGCCCGGCGGTTGAGTGCACCGTGCCGGCGTTGGGCTGCCCGTGCGTCAGCGTCGAGCGCCGCTTGATCGGCCAGCCGCCGCCCGAGCGCTACACCGCCTGCCGGCCCGCCTCAGTTGTTCAATGACCAAGTGGTCATGAATTTTCAGTAAATCGGGCCCGCACCTGCGCCAGCAGCTCGGGCTCGGCGAGCACCGTCAGCCGGTCGCCCGCCTCCAGCACTTCGCCCGCTCGCGGCACGATGACCCGATCGGTTTTGCGGACCAGCGCGATGAGCGCGCCCGGCGGCAGGCCGGCGTCGAAGACCCGGCGCCCGATGAGCGCTTCGGTCGGCCGCCCCATCTCAAGTCGCAGATGCACGAAGCGCTCGTCGCGCAGCAACAACTCGCGCAGCTCGCCCGGCTCGGGCACGCCGCACCAATCGGCGAGGAAGCCGGGGTCGTCCACGCGGCTCGCGAGCTGGGCCAGCATGCGCAGGTGCACGCCCGGATCACCCTCGGGGCTCGCCAGCAGCAGCACCGCGCGGATCGGCCCCGGATCGGGCAGATGGCTCAGGCCCCGATCGCGGGCGACCTCAACCCCGTGGGCCAGCCTCACCAGCACCATCTGCGGGCCATCGAGCGACGCGACCCGCAGATGCGGCAGCGCCACCCCGCGCGCGGCGGGCATCAGGCCGAGGCGGCGCTCCTCTTCGAGCCGGGTCACCAGCGTCTCGGCGTTCAGGCCAAAACGCTTCGCCAACAGCCCGACCCCCTGGCGCAGCACGTCGGCAAAGTCGGTCGGCGTGCGCACGTCGAGCACCTGGGCGCGGGCCACCACCTCATCAAACGGGTCTTCCTCCGCCAGCCCGCGCTCGGCGACGATGCCGCGCAGCTCGCGGTCCAGCCCGCGCCAGGCACGGCGGCCGAGGCGCTCGAAGACGTGGTAGATCGCGCCCTCGCGCGGCACCTTGCCGTGCGCGTAGACCCAATACCAGGCGACGCAGAGCGCGGTCAGGCCACCGGTGAACAGCACCGCCAGCCAGCCCATCTCGACGATGAGCCACACCGGCACGATCAGGCCGGCGATCTGCATCCACGGGTAGAAGGGCGAGCGATAGCCGGGCCGGTAATAATCGATGCGGGCCTCGCGCATCACGATGACCGCCGCGCAGAGCAGGCCGAACAGCATGAGCTGAAACGCGCTGGCCAGCTTGGCGACCGCGGCGATGTCGAAGGCGACGATGAACAGCATCATCAGGCCGGCGGTGATCACGATGCCCAGCGTCGGCGTGCCGAAGCGGCCGAGCACCCCGAAGCGCGCTGGCAGCAGGCGGTCGCGGGCCATGGCCAGCGGGTAGCGCGAGGCGCTCATCAACCCGGCGTTGCCGGTGCTGGCAAACGCGGCCACCGCGGCCGCGACCACCAGCCCCAGCGCCGCGGTGGGCGACGGGCCATGCAGGAAGATGGCACCGGCGTCGGCCACCGGCGTCAGCGCCGCCACAAACGCCTCGGCCGGCAGCGCGCGCTGCATCAAGAACACGCCCAGCCCGTAGACCACCGCCGCGGTCAGCAGCGAAAAGATCATGCCGCGCGGGATGTTGCGGTCGGGGTTCTGCACCTCTTCCGCCACGCTGGCCACCTTGGTCAGCCCGGCATACGAGACGAAGACAAAACCCACGGTGCCGAAGAAGCCGTCGAGCCCTTGCGCAAAGACCGGCTCGCCATCGCTCAGCCGCAAGCGCACGCTCGGGTCTTCGAGCAGCCAGCCCACGCCCTCGACGCAATACCACGCCATGATGCCGACCAGCGCGGCCACCAGAAAACGCTGCAAGCCGCTGGTCTCTTTGGCGCCGACCAGGTTCACGACCGCAAACATCGCGGTCAGCGCCACCGCCAGTGGCTTGATGGGCAGGTCGACAAAAAGCGCGAGATAGGCGCCCATGCCCAGCAGCGCAAAGGCGCTCTTGAGCACCAGCGCGATCCAACTCCCCAGGCCGCCGATGGTGCCGACCATGGCGCCCATGCTGCGGTCGAGGAAGTAATAGGCCCCGCCGGCCCGCGGCATCGCGGTGGCCAGCTCGGCCACGCTGAACATCGCCGGCAGGATGAGCAGGCTCGCCGTCAGATAGGCCAGCGAGACCGAAGGCCCGGTCTGCGCCGCGGCGAGGCCGGGCAATAGGAAGAACCCGGAGCTGAACATGGCTCCGGTGCTGATCGCATAGACATCGACGCCGGTGAGCTTGCGCTCCAGCCGGGCGACGCCGGGCACGGTGGTCGAACTGGCGGCCATCGAATCACCTCACGTCGTATCCGGCCGGCGACACCAGGTCACCCGCCGCAGGTTGTAAGGATCCGATGCAGCTTTGCGCGCGATCGCCGCAGGCGGGCGGTCGCTTTTTTGGCCGCCGCGGCCGATTCAGGGCGAGGTGCGCGGGGCGGGCGGGGGCGCGATGTTGGCGCAGTCGCCGCGGGCGTGACAGGCGTTGGGGTCGAGCCGCGTGCCCAGGCTGGCCAGGAAGTCGGCGGCCAGGTTGTAGTGGAAGTTGCCCACGTCGAAGATGGTCAGCGTATCGCAGCCGCAGTCGCTGTCGGCCGGGCACTGCTCGCGGCAGCGCTTGCGGCCGTCGTCGATCATCTCGCCGGGCCCGTCGAAGCCGTGCTTCCCGCGGTCGCTGCCATAGGCAAAGATGCTCGCCGAGAAGCCGCCCAGCACGTCGTGCGCGCCAAAACCCGACCGCAGCGGCGGGTCGAGCCGCGCGGTGCGCCCCGCCCAATAATCGGTGTCGCCGCTGAAGTCGTTGACGTCGATCAGCACGCCCTGGCCCTCGGGGTTGGTATAGCGCTTGAGCGCGTCGACGCCTTCGAGCACGTGGTGGTCGATCAGCACCTGGTTGTCGGGCACGCCATAGTCGGGGTTGGCGTGCAGGTAGTCGAGCAGGCCCGCCGCCCGCGCGAAGAGCATGCCAGCGTCGACCGGCACGTTCAGGTCGCCGGTGCCGGTGGTCATCAGTGCATGCGCGCCGGTGGTCTGGCCGGTGCCGGGGTAGGTGAACGGCTCGCGCTGCAAGAACCGCGCATAGTTGGCCGGATCGGCGCGGTCCATCACCAGCTGCGCCAGCCCCACAAAGCGCCGGAAATCGGGCGTCGCCCGGCGCAGGCCCAGGCCCTCGGCCATCGAGACCAGCGGCTCGCCGGCGGCGTGGCTCAGGTTCTGGAAGGTCACGTCATCGGTGAAGCTGTCGACGGTCGCGTAGGCCGCGCTGCCCTCGGCCAGCGCGCAATCGGGGCCGATCTGCACGTCGCCGCGGTAGAAGCGTACCTCCAGCGGATCGCCGATGTCGGTCGCAATCGGCGCCCGCACGCCGCCCGCCGGGTTCACCCGGCCGCATTCGCGCTCGCCGTTGGCCAGGTTGGCGACCTCCATCGTGTCGCCGGGCATCACGCCCTCGACCGGCCCGATGGGGATCTCGACGCCGCGCTGGTTGATGTTCGGCACCAGCATGGTCAGCGCGGTCGTGCCCTCCTCGTCAGCGGTGCCCAGGATCATGGGGCCGAAGCCGGCGGGCAGCGGGCGATCGCGCGGCGAGCTGCTGTTGATCGAGCGCCGCGCCACGCCGCCCAGGCCGCCGCCGCCCACGATGGGCGCGATGGCCAGAAGCTCGGGCTCGATGCTGCCCATCAGCATCGACATGATGCCGCCCAGGCTGCCGCCGCTCATCACGATGGGCCCGTCGCCGCCCACGTCGATCTGCCCGTCACCGTCGAAGTCGCCGGCCAGGTCGTCCGTGCCGTCGCCGTCCACGTCAAACTTCCACCGCCGCGTGCCATCGAAGCCGCGCAGCACGCGGATGAGCTGCATGTAGTCGACCGCGGTCTGCCGCACGTTGTCGCGGGTGTGGAACAGGTAAAAATCCCAGTAATCGGCGCCCGAGTCGGACATGCCATCGAAGTTCTGGTCGATCGCGCGATCCTTGAAGCAGGCGTTGATGAAGGGGCCGATGCCGAAGCGATCGAGCAGCCCGTGGGCCAGCGCCTCCTGCTCGGGCGTGATGTCGAGGCCGTGGCCGGGGTTGTCGATGGCCAGCGTCGCGAGGCCGTGCCGCGCGAAGTAGGGGCCGACGTTGATGGCGTCGAAGCGGTTGCCGGTGTGGCCGTGACCCAGGATGGTCACCGGCGCCGGCTTGCCTTCACCGCGCGCCGAGACCTCCTTGCGGGGCACGACCAGCGTGAAGTAGATGCGCTCGGAGCGGGTGGGGGCGGGCACGCGGTCGAGGTCCTGGGGCCACGACTGGTCGTTCTTGCGCAGCGGCTCGCCGGTCTCGGGGTCCTCGCGGAAGAAGAGCTGCGGCGCGTCGAAGCTGCCCATGAGGTAGTAGTCCACGTAGCGGTTGGCCTCCATGAGCTGCTCGAAGGCCACCGAGCCATCGCTCGCGCCGCGGAAGGTCGAGTTGAGCAGGCGCAGGCCCTCTTCAAACTCTTCGCCGGTCAGCGTGAAGATATGTGTCGACTGCAGCCGCTCGGTGTCTTTGGCCACCTCCAGCGTATCGACGACCGCGGGGTAGTCTTCGCCGAGCGCCTTCTGCACGCCCAGGCCGTACAAGCCGTCGCGCACCGCCGAGAACTCGGACATGGTCGTCTGGGTGGTGAAGGTGAAGACAAACGCCAGATCGTCCAGCGTCACGCCGGGCGGCAGCACCTCGGGCAGCGGTTCAAGCGCCGCGGTCTGCGCCGCGTGGTGCACGAAGGGGTAGGGAGAACCCACCGGCTGGCCGTCGGCGTCGAGCAGGCGCCGCGTGATGACAAACGCATAGGTCGTGCGCTCGCGCAGCGGCACCACCGGCTGGGCGATCAGGGTGTTTGTCTCGCGCTCGTAGAAAGTCATCAAGGCATCGGCGCGGGCGGTGATGTCATCCATCGCCGGGTGCATGCCGGGCAGGTAGTTGGGCTTGTCGAGCACGCCATCGGCGTCGGTGTCTTCGCCCGGATCGAGCATGCCATTGCCGTTGAGGTCTTCGTCGGTCTCTTCAAACAGCAGCGACAGCAAGTTGCCGCGCGGATCGTTCGGCCAGTAGTCATCGGCGTCTTCGGTCAGCGCCGGGTAATTGCCATTGCCCAGGTCGAGCATCTGCAGCTTGCCGAAGTCGGGCGAGCTGCGGGTGATGTCGATCAGGTAGACGGCGTCATCGGACGGGTCGTAATCGGCGTCGCGGTGCCGATCGAGGATGCTCTGCACGTCGATCGGGCCGGTGAAAGGCACGCTGATCGGCTGCACGAGGCCCCAGCCATCGAGCTGGTCGATGCGGGCGCGGATGTCGCTCTCGAGCGCGGTGGGCGCGATCATCGAAGCGTTGACCCGCCGCCCGGTGGCCGACGTCTCGTCATAGCGGGTGGCGATGTCATTGGGCAGCGGGATCTCGGGCAGCGGGCGGTGCTCGAAGTCCATCCTGACCGTGGTATGGGCCGGCTTCGACGGCGCGATGCCTTGCGGGGCCTCGGACAGACAAGCGGTCAGGGCGAGCGACGAGAAGGCGATGGGGATCAGACGGCGCATGGCAAGGCTCCTCGTCAAAAGGTGACGCGCGCGATGAGGCGCCCGCCCGCGATGGGATCGATGGTCGCGCCGCTCTCATCCTGCAACGCCGAGCCGGGCAGCAGCACGCCGCCCTCCAGCCCGGCGCCGAGGCCGACAAACGACAGCGAGTACTGGTAGCGCACGCCCAGGTCGAACTCGGTGCCCAGATAGGCGCCCGGATCGCCGGCCAGCGCGTTGCGCGGATCGCCGCCGGCCAGCCGCGTATTGAGCGGATCGGCCACGTCACCCTCGGCAAACGCCAGCAGCGCGCCGCCGTAGAGCGTCAGCCCGCTGACCGGCCGCCAGTAGCCCTTGGGGAAGAACGAGACGGTGTTGGTGATGCTGCCGCGGCTTGAGAAGCGGTCCAGGTCTTCGCTGGGCCGGCCGACCAGCTCAAGGTCGGACGCGGTGACCGGCGCCCGACCGGTCTGGCCGGCGATGACCTGCCGGAAGAGGAAGAGGCCCTGCTGGTAGTTGGGGTCGGCCTTGAAGGCGTTCTGCTCGTTGTCATCGAAGTTCTGGTCGCCGCTGGCATAGACGAAGTCGAGCACGCCGCCGAACTCGCCCGCGTCGAGGGTGGCCCGCGCCGCCCAGCCGAACTGCTTCAGGTCGTGCTCGACAAAGTCGGTCGTCGACGCCAGGTCGGTCGTGCCGCGGATCAGCGCCGTCTCGGTCTCAAGGATCAGCTTGAGCCCCTCACCGAGCGTGATGTCGCTCGCGAGGTGCACATCAAAGACATCGGCGACCGTCTGATCGCCGTCTTCGGCGTCGACCGTGCGGTGCACGTAGTAGAGCCCGCCGCGCGCGAGCGTGCCCGCGAACCGAAACCCGCCGCCGATCTGCTCGGCGTCGT
>JAGQJJ010001373.1 GCA_020430675.1 Myxococcales bacterium | reverse complement strand
CACATAGGCCATGCCATCGCCGATGGCATGGCACGGTGGCATCCAGATGGCATGCGGATGCTGCTCGCCGGGCGCGATGCCTTGCCAATGGCCCTGGCGTTCGATCAGCACCGGACAGGTCACGGTGAGCCGCCCAGGCATCGCCAGTTCAAGCGCGTAGCTGCCCATCGGCAGCGGATGATCAACCAGCGGCGTCGGCGGCAGGTCGCCGATCGGCGTGGGCACCAGCCGACGCTGGACTTCGGTGTAGCAAAACAGACGCACGGCCGCGCCCGGCGGGTCGGTGATCAGCGTCACCCGGCCATCGCCGCGCAGCCACTCGGTGCTGCCCTCGGGGTCATGCGAGCGCAGCAAGGCGATCTGCTCGGCGGCGGCGTCGGCGTCGCCCGCGGCCTCGGCGGCGAGCAGGCGGCGTCGATACCACGCGGTCAGGTGCGCGCGCGCTTCGGGCAGGTCGGGCGCGGTCTCGAGCGCGGCGCGCACGGCCTGCACATAGTCGACCTCGGCGACGCGCGCGGCGCGCAATCGCTCGGCGGCGGCGTCTTCCAGCGCCCAGCCCGGCGCCTTGTCTTCGAGCGGCGCGTAGGCCGGCAGCGGGTCGAGCACCGCGCGGGCCT
>JAGQJJ010001372.1 GCA_020430675.1 Myxococcales bacterium | reverse complement strand
ATCCGATCTTGCGGTCCAGGTCCTTCATGACGGGCCGGATCCGGGCGGTGCGGGCCAGGCGTCGGGCTCGCCGACCTGCACCAGGCCGTTGTTCAGGACCACCGTGTCGCGCTCCAGCACCTTGGAGCGGAAGGAGATCTCGTCGCCGTCCTGCCACATCTCGGTGCGGATGGTCTCGCCCGGGTAGACGGGGCTGGCGAAGCGCAGTTTCAGGCTCTTGAAGCGCTTGGCGTCATAGCCGCAGTAGGTGCGCAGCACCGCGTGGCCGGCCACGCCCAGGGTGCACAGGCCGTGCAGGATGGGCGCCTTGAAGCCGGCGTGTTCGGCCGTCTTGGGATCGGCGTGCAGGGGGTTCGGGTCGCCCGACAGGCGGTAGATCAGCGCCTGCTGCGGCAGGGTGCGCAGGTCGCAGACCGCGTCCGGCTCCCGCTCCGGCAGGCGGTGCGGCTCCGGCTGGGGCCCGGACACGCCGCCGAAGCCGCCGTTGCCGCGGGCGAAGGTGGTGGAGGTCAGCGTGGCCAGCAGCTCCCCCGTGGCCTTGTCCTTCAGGGTCCGCTCCTGGTACAGCAGGGCGCCCTTGTCGGCGCCCTTGTCCAGGATGTTCGCCACCCGGGTGC
>JAGQJJ010001371.1 GCA_020430675.1 Myxococcales bacterium | reverse complement strand
CCGGGCAGCACCTCGAGCACGACCACCCCATGCTGGACCGGCGCACCCGGCGGCCGCACCGGATTGAGTGCCGATGGATCGGCGTACTCGGCGCCGAACCAGCCGCGGATGACCATGCCGTGGCTGATGATCTGGTCGAGCACGGCCTTGGCCGTCGTCACCGGGATGGCGAACCCTATGCCCTCGGCATTCTGCTGGCCCGCGCCCTGGCGACCATCGCCGCCGGCATTGCGGTAGACGGCGGTATTGATGCCGACCAGTTCGCCCAGTGCATTGACCAGGGCACCACCGGAATTGCCGAAGTTGATGGCGGCGTCGGTCTGGATGAAGTCCTCGTAAGCGGAAAGCCGAAGCTGGCGGCCGGTGGCGCTGACGATGCCCATGGTCACGGTCTTGCCGACACCGAACGGGTTGCCGATGGCGAGGACGACATCACCGACGTTGACATCGCCGCGATCGGCGACGGCGATCGTCGGCAGGTCTGCGGCGTCGATCTTGAGCACGGCCAGATCGGTGTCGGCATCGGCGCCGATCACCCGCGCCTGGGCGACGCGGCCGTCGAACAGCAGGACCTGGATATCGTCGGCGCCATTGATCACGTGGTTGTTGGTCAGCACG
>JAGQJJ010001370.1 GCA_020430675.1 Myxococcales bacterium | reverse complement strand
CAAGCCGTACTTTCACAAGCTGCTCGACTTCGTCGAGGACGAGCGCGCGGAGGCGACGATCCTCCCCCCCGAGGACGAGGTGTTTCAGGCCCTCGAGCTGACGCCCTATGACCAGGTCAAGGTCGTCATCCTCGGTCAGGACCCCTACCCGACCCCCGGCTTCGCCCACGGCCTCGCGTTCTCGGTCAAGCCGGAGGTGCGGCCGATCCCGCGATCGCTGCAGAACATGTATCAGGAGCTCGTCGACGACGTCGGCGCGCGCGCGCCGAGCCACGGGAACCTGACCTACTGGGCCCAGCAGGGCGTGCTGCTGCTCAACGCGGTGCTGACCGTCCGCGAGCGCAAGCCCAACTCGCACAAGAACAAGGGCTGGGAGCAGTTCACGACCGCGGTCCTCAAGTCGCTCAGCGACGGCTACCGGCCGATCGTGTTCGTGTTTTGGGGCGGCTTCGCCAAGAAGCTCGCGCGCCTGATCGACACCCAGATCCACGAGGTCATCATCGGCACCCACCCGTCGCCCCTGTCGGCGCGTAACGGCTTCTTCGGCAGCAAGCCGTACTCGACGATCAACGAGAAGCTGCGCGCCTTCGGCCACACGCCGATCGACTGGGAGCTCCCCGAGAT
>JAGQJJ010001369.1 GCA_020430675.1 Myxococcales bacterium | reverse complement strand
CGAAAAGGGCCTGCCGCTCGATCCCTTCCTGGCCTTTGTCGTCTCGGGCTGGGCCGTCCGCCCCACCCTGCGCGTGCTGCGCGACGGCTACCCCCCCGACCAGGCCTCCAGCGGCCACGGCGTCAGCGCGGTCCATCCGCTCGACGACCTCGACGGCCCGATCGCCGAAGCCGCCGCCCAGGTCGCCCGCCTCGCGGGCGCGCTGGGGCTCGATCAGGCAGGCACACCGCGCGCATCGTAGACCGCGTTCATTGGGCCGCACGGTTTCGACCGCCAGCGGGCGCATGGGAATGTCGCCCGCCCTCGTCTCACCCGGACGCCGTGTGGTGGCACCGCCGCCCGCGGCCGGCTTGACCGCGCACCGCGCTCACCCATCGTCGGGCCCAACGGGCTCGACCCTCCGTCCGTCGACGCCAACGCGCGCCGAAGCCGGCACTGCCGCCCGCTCGCCGATGGGAACGACGGGCGCGACCGGCTCGACCACTCTCACCGCGATGACATCGCGACGATTTTCCGGCCTGACCCTTTGCTCGCCGAGGGGATCGTTTCGAAAATCGTGCGCGAAGCCCCCGAGGCGGGTTCCTTCGCGAGCGACACACGGTCGCGAAGCCTCGTCGCCGCGTTC
>JAGQJJ010001368.1 GCA_020430675.1 Myxococcales bacterium | reverse complement strand
CGCGCTGTCCGGGTACAACTCCGGTCATCGCCGACCGAACGCCGCGAAGCGCGACCAGACCACACCGGAGAATCTGGCATACGTCGAGAAGGTGCTGGCCGCTCGCACCACCTATCTGCGACGCGGATGCTCCCCGTGAACGCCGGGCGCCCCGTCCTGGTGGCGGTCGGGCTGCTCACCCACGGGCGCGACGACCGCGGGGAGCCGCGCTACGTGGTGACCCGCCGGCACGAGGCGGCCGCGCACCTTCCGGGCTGCTGGGAGCTGCCCGGCGGCAAGGTCGGGCCGGAGGAGACGCCAGCCGCGGCGCTGGTGCGCGAGCTGCGGGAGGAGCTGGGCGTCGAGGTGAGCCCGCCGGAGCCGCTGACCTTCTCGTGGCACGCCTACGCCGAGCGCACCGTGCTGCTGCTCTTCTTCGCGGCCCAGACCCGGCCCGACAGCCCCGCCCCGCGACCGCTCGCGTCGGCGGAGCTGCGGCTGGTGAGCCGGGACGAGCTGCTGGAGCTCCCCCTCCCACCGGCCAACCGACCGCTCCTCGACCGCCTCAGAAGCTGAAGCCGGCGCCCACTCCCGCCGTACCCGGCGCGAAGAGCGGGCCCACGTACTGGAGCCGCGGCGACGGGGG
>JAGQJJ010001367.1 GCA_020430675.1 Myxococcales bacterium | reverse complement strand
TTGGGCCGGAAAGTCGGGGACTTTCCCTGGGCTGATAGCGACAACCATCCATTGGTGCCAAATACGCGCCCCTGGCATGTGGCTCTCCAATCCGGAGAGACCCAAACCAATCAGCGGGCCCGTTTGATCTTACAAGACGGGGTTCGACGCACGTTTACGATCAATTGCTCACCCATTCATGGTGGTGGGACCAAGTATGTGGGTGTGCTGGTGAGTTTTGATGATGTGACGCAATTGGAAGAAGCCGAAATCGAATTACTCAAATCCAAAGAGGCGGCGGAAGCCGCCAATCAGGCCAAAAGCGCGTTTCTGGCCAATATGAGTCACGAGATTCGAACTCCCATGAATGCCATTCTTGGGTTCACCGAATTATTGAAACGCGGGTACGGACGGGACTCCGCCGAGACTCGCAGACATTTGGAAATCATTCATTCCAGCGGGAAGCATTTATTGGACCTCATTAACGATATTTTGGACCTCTCCAAAGTCGAATCCGGCCGGCTTGAAATTGAACACATGCCCTTTCATCCCTATCCCGTCATTCAAGAAGTCGTGAAAGTCTTGGGGGTTAAGGCAGGCGAAAAGGGTATCGGGTTGACCCTTCAGATACCTCGTGCCGTCCCGGA
>JAGQJJ010001366.1 GCA_020430675.1 Myxococcales bacterium | reverse complement strand
CGAGCGCCTCACCAACCTGTCCTACGACATGCCGACGGCGCGCATCGTGATCAACGTCGGCGTGGGCTACGGCAGCGACATGCGCGCCGTCGAAGAAGCGCTGCTCGAGGTGGCGCGACGCGATGGTCGGATCCTGTCGGACCCTGCGCCGCACGCACGCCTGCTGGGCTTCGGCGACTCGTCCGTGGACTGGGTGCTGCGCTGCTGGACGGGGGCCTCGTCGGATCGCTTCGCGATCTCGAGCGACCTGCACCGCGCGGTGTTCAGCGCCTTCCAGCGAGCGGGCATCGAGATCCCGTTCCCGCAGCGCGACCTCAACATCCGCGAGTGGCCCAAGGCCTGGCCCAAGGCGGGCAAGGCGCCGGGCAGCGACGAACCCCGAGCCTGAGGCCCCGACGCTACGCGTCGAGCTGCTTCAGCAGGTCCGTGTCGCCGAACGCCTGCACGCCGTCACGGGCCGCCGCGCGCACCTCGGGCTGGGCGTGGGCCAGGCCCGCGGCCAAGCGCTCGCGGCTCGTCGCGATGGCGGCGCGGCCGAGGAACCGCCACGTGTCGGCCCACACCGGGCGACCGGCGGCCTCGCGCTCCTGCGCGAAGTCCTCGAGCATTTGCGAGAGCTCGGCCGTC
>JAGQJJ010001365.1 GCA_020430675.1 Myxococcales bacterium | reverse complement strand
CTCCAAGAACAGATGTATCTTGTCTCGCAGCTGGGCGGGCGAGCGCGCCAGCAAGGTTTCCACGTTGGAACGGTCCATTCCCAGAAGCAGGTCGAAGCCCTCGAAATCGGTGGGATCGACAGCACGGGCGCGCTGCCCGGAGATATCTATTCCGTGTTTCGACGCGATGGCGACTGATCTTGGGTCAGGCCTGCTGCCGACATGCCAGGCACCGGTCCCTGCGGAATCTATGACAAAACCGGATCCGACAGCCCTGTTTTCGGCAACATGGCGGAATACGCCTTCCGCCAGCGGCGAGCGGCAGATATTGCCAAGGCAGACAAAGAGAATCCGGCGCGGAGGTGTTGCTGGCATGCGATCCGCAATATCGCGCAGCTACGGTTCGGACAACAGGAGATCACGCAATGGCACGGACGAAAATGGGCGAGGCAGAATGCAAGGCAGCGATGGCCAAGCTGCCGGACTGGAACCTCGCAGGTGATTTCAAATCAATCAGCCGCCGGTTCACATTCCCCGATTTCAACCACGCGTTCGGCTTTATGACCCGCGTCGCGATGGAAGCCGAGAAGCTCGATCATCATCCCGACTGGGCGAATGTCTACAAGACTGTCGACGTTAAACTGAATAC
>JAGQJJ010001364.1 GCA_020430675.1 Myxococcales bacterium | reverse complement strand
ATGCCCGGCGCGCCGCGCACCGTGAGCCACGCGAGACCGCCGCCGGCAGCCAGCCGATAGGCTTCGCCGATCGCCAAAAGCTCCGCCGCGCGCCCCAGGAGCGGCAGCGTGATGCCGGTGAGCGCGGTCTCGCCGCGGACGATCTCGCGCTCCACCACCGACGCGCTCACCGGCTCGCGTTTGCCCTTCACCGCGAAGGGCGGCACGTTTAACAGCCGAAAGCGACCGCGCACGTGCTCGCGCGTGGTGCTGCCGATGAGCACGCTGCCCACTTCCGCCGCGTGCTCGAGGCGCGACGCCAGGTTCACGGTGTCGCCGATCACGTTCCACTCGCCGGTGGACTCCACGCGCGACACCGAGCACAGCCCGGTATTGATGCCCACGCGCATGGACAGATCGACGTTCTCCGCGCTACGGAAGGCGATCAGCTCGCGCTGCATGGACAGCGCCGCTCGCACCGCCAGCGTCGCGTCTTCCGCGCTGCTCCCGGAAAGTCCCCACACGCACATCACGGCATCGCCGATGTGTTTGTCGATGTGACCGCGGTGCGCCACCAGCACGCGGTCCAGCCGGCGCCAGAGGCGCGTGAGCAGCGCCTGCACCTCTTCGGGATCCAGTCGTTCGCTCA